>NBLS01000083.1 GCA_002084385.1 Desulfobacteraceae bacterium 4572_19 | reverse complement strand
AAAAAAAATCCCCTGTAAAAAATTATTTACAGAGGATTACCCACAACATATCAACATCGGCAGAAATCAAGAATGTAGAATAATACCAATCCTTGAATAATCTTACACGATATTTTTTGTGGTACCGAAGAGAGGACTTGAACCTCCACGCCTCGCGGCACTAGATCCTAAGTCTAGCGTGTCTACCAATTCCACCACTTCGGCTCATAGAGAGGTTTGAAATAAATATAATAACCATTGATTTCAAACTGATGGGGGGCTATATATATGTGATTATACTTAATGTCAAGCAATAAAATTATTTTTATTACTTTTTTTTAAATTCAGGCTTTTTTTAAAATAAAAGTATGCTATATAGACTGTCAGATAATTAATTTTATAAGGCGTAGCGAAGAATTTGCCTTTGCGGATAATATGCCAAAAGGAAAAATGAAGGCTTTTATAATGTAGCTTTAAGAATTTTCATATACTTTGCCATTGCAGAGAGTATGACACAAGGAAAAATGAAAGTCTTTATAATATAGTTTTTATGGTAGGAATATAATGGAATTATTTAACAGTTTGGAATCGATAAAAACATCCTTTGAAAATGCGGTTGTTACCATCGGCAATTTTGATGGTGTTCATATAGGACATCGGGCACTTTTAAAGGAGACAGTAAAATATGCAAAAAAGATTAATGGAACTTCTGTTGTTATTACATTTAACCCTCATCCTCTGAAAGTTCTAAAGGAAAATGGTCCGCCTGTAATAACAAGGTACGATCAGAAAATTGAGCTGATTGCTGAATCAGGCGTGGATATCGTTATATGTATTCCATTTACAAAAGAGTTTGCAAGTTTCACTGCCATTAGATTTCTTGAAGAAATCCTTATAAAAAAAATCGCAATGAAAGCCATAGTCGTTGGGGAAGATTATGCGTTTGGCAAAAAACGCTCGGGTAATATTGAATTTCTTAAAGAACAATCTGAAAAATTTAATTTTAAGGTTATTATTCCAGACCTTATTCAAATGGAAGGTTTATTAATAGGGAAAATAAGCAGTACAAAAATAAGAGAAATTATTATGGACGGGGATGTAAACCTTGCTCCAAAACTTCTCGGACGGTTTTATCAAATAAGAGGTAAAGTTGTTTCAGGACGCAACCGTGGAGGACGATTGCTTGGCTTTCCCACCGCAAACATAAAACTTCATGATGAGCTTTGCCCTAAAATGGGAGTTTATGCTGTTACTATTGAGTGTGAATTTGGCACGTTTACAGGGGTTGCAAACTTGGGATACAGTCCAACATTCGATGATCACCTCTTTACAATCGAAGTTCATATACTTGATTTTAATAATGATATTTATGGAAAACGTATCAGAGTAAATTTTGTAGAAAGATTAAGAGACGAAATGAAATTTGCCGGGATTGAAGAACTTTCCGCACAAATTAATCAGGATATCAAAAAAGCACGTAAAATTTTTTCTGAAAGGTAACTTTAAATGGCCACACTTGACATTATTACATATCCTAATCAACTCCTCTCTCAATCGGCAAAAAAGGTTGAAGAGATTGACCAGACAATTATAGAACTTATTGAAAATATGAAAGAAACAATGCACAGGTTCGATGGAGTCGGTCTTGCAGCGGTTCAAGTTGGAATTAATATTAGTTTATTTGTATATAACGATTCCAAAGAGAGAAAAATAGAAGATGATAAAGTTTTGATAAATCCAACGATTATATCCAATGAAGGTGAATTTGTCTCTGAAAATGAAGGATGCCTTAGTGTTCCAGAGTTCAGGGCAAATGTAAAAAGAGCTGTTACTGTTATTGTAGAAGCAGAAGATATTGACGGAAAACCTGTAAAAATAGAAGCTAATGGAATAACTTCAGTTATTATGCAACACGAAATCGACCACCTTAATGGGGTTTTATTTATTAATCGTATCAGTGCATTAAAACGTAATATTTACAAACGTAAGGTAAAAAAAGAGCTGAAATCAAAATGAAAAAACAATTAAATATTATATTTATGGGTACACCTGATTTTGCAGTGCCGGCACTTAAAGCAATCCATAACTCCGGCTGTAATATTCCACTTGTGGTAACACAACCGGACAGACCAAAAGGTAGGGGAAAAAAGATGATTTCTCCTCCGGTTAAAATAGCCGCTCTTAAACTTGGACTTAACGTTATCCAGCCAAAATCTGTTAATACGGATGAGTTTTTTCAAACTGTTAAACTACTTAACCCTGATATTTTTGTTGTCGTGGCGTTTGGACAGATACTTAAAAAAAATATTTTAGAATTGCCTTTCATAGCTGCAGTTAATATCCACGCATCTTTGCTTCCCAAATATAGAGGTGCAGCTCCCATACAGTGGATAATATTAAATGGTGAAAAAGAGACCGGCGTAACCACCATGAAAATGGATACTGGTCTTGATACAGGTGATATTTTATTATCGTCAAAAATAAAAATACAAATAGATGAAACTGCAGAAACACTACACGATAAACTCTCTAATCTTGGTGCTGATTTAATTATAGAAACCATTACAGGATTTGAAAATAATCTTTTAAAACCTACTACTCAAGATCACGATAATTTTTCTTATGCACCCATGCTGTCAAAAAAAGATGGCCAAATAGACTGGCATCAATCTGCTGATAAAATTGATGCTTTTGTTCGAGGAATGACCAAAACAAACTCTCCCGTCCCAGGTGAAGTAATCCCAGGATTTCAAGGTGAACTTTGCATATCCACAGGTAAAGGTGTATTATCAATTCTCGAAATTCAGGGAGCATCGGGAAAACGACTTAAAATTGAAGATTTCCTACGGGGTTTTAAAATGCCGGAAGGTTCCATCCTGCACAGAAAGGCTTAAACGTGAAAACTGATTCAAGAGCAACCGCCCTGTTAATATTGAATACACAAGAAGAACAAAAGATTACCATAGATATGGTTATGGACAATGTTTTAACAAAATCATCTCCACTTTCAAGACGTGACAAAGCTCTTGTAACTGCACTTGTTTATGGAGTTTTAAGACAGCGTGGCACATTAGACTGGATTATTGCCCATTTTTCAAAAACACCCCTTAAAAAGATTGAATTGCTAATATTAAATACTCTTCGATTAGGAACATTCCAGATAATTTTTATGGATAAAATTCCCGATTCAGCTGCGGTAAACACATCTGTTCAACTTGTAAAAACAGAAAAAAAACAACGACTTTCGGGTTTTGTAAACGGTATTTTAAGAAATATTACAAGAAATCATAATAGTGTTCCATACCCCTCTTTTAACGAAGATCCGGTTTCTTACCTTTGCATAAAAGAATCTTTTCCATTATGGCTAATTACAAAATGGATTGATAGAATGGGCGTTGACCAAACAAAAAATCTTTGCAAGAATATAAATAAAATCCCTCCCATAACAATAAGGGTCAACACCTTAAAGAGAACTCAAGAAGAAGTTATACACAATCTTAAATTCGATATAAAAAAAGTTGTACCTACTTTTTATTCTCCCATAGGAATTTCATTTTATCGTCCCGGAAAAAGCATACCGGAAATAGAAGGATTTAATGAGGGTTTTTTTCAAGTTCAAGATGAGGCAGCACAACTTATTACTAATTTACTGGATCCTCAACCGGGAGAATATATATTAGATGCATGTGCCGGTCTTGGTGGAAAGACCGCTCATATTGCTCAATTAATGCAAAATAAGGGCAAGATTATTGCCATGGATCATGATGTAAAAAAATTATTACAATTAGAAAAAGAGATGAAACGACTGGGAATTTCCATTGTTAAAATAGCTCAACACGATCTTAAAAAAGTCCCTAACAGTGAAAAATTTAATCTTTTCGATCGAATTCTTGTGGATGCCCCATGTTCCGGCCTTGGCGTACTTCGGCGTAACCCTGATTCCAAATGGTCCCTTTTAAAAAAAAATCTAACACGATATAAAAAAAGACAGCTTAATTTTCTTAATAATATTGCCGGTCTTCTTAAACCTTCCGGCACCCTTGTATATGCTGTATGCTCTAATGAACCTGAAGAGAATGAAGATGTGATGGAAGCTTTTATTAAAAACCATCCGAACTTTATTATTGAAAAAAAACCAGTGGGACTTTCGCCTTCAGCTCTGAAACTTGTAGATGAAAAAGGATATTTAAAAACAACTCCTGAAATAGGTGATATGGATGGTTTTTTTTCTGTTAATTTAATTTTAAAAAGTTGCCATAACGGATAGTATGCTTCAACGAAAAATGAGAGTCTTTGTAATAAAGTTTTTCTATGGACTTTCATATAAATTGCCATGGCGGATAATACGCCTCAACGAAAAATGAAAATCTTTATAATACAGATTTTCTATGGACTTTCATATAAAACAACATAACCGTTCACGACCAAGAAATGTGATTTTTCGGTAATCTCACATTTGTAAGCGTTCACAAGTGCTTTATATTCGCATAAACAGCTTGTCATATAATAGTTGTCCTATATATGATAAGATGAGGTGCTTGTGAACGCTTACAAAACAACAAACTACGGTGATTATGCTTAAACGAACTTTTAAAATTTTACTTTTATTTTTACTTTTCTTTCTTACTGCCGGAATATGTTCATACTTTGCAGTTACCTTTGTAATTAAAAGTGAAGATACTGTTATTGTACCCGATCTAACCGGCAAAGATATTATCTATTCATTGGAAATTCTATCCTCTTTAAATCTTAACACTAAAGTTACCGGTACTAATTATAGTAATAACATTCCAAAAAACCATGTGATTTTACAAGAACCGGAACCTGGTTCAATTATTAAAATAAATCGGGATGTTCGTATAATTTTATCCAAAGGAACCCAAACCGTTCCGGTTCCAAATCTTGAAAATTTATCTATTCAACAGGCTCAAATTATTCTTGAAGAGAACGGTCTTACCACAGGTTTTTTTTCAAAAACAACAAACTCAACTGTAAATAAAGATTTTATTATCAGCCAATCCCCTCTTTCAGGTATCATAATTGAACGGGGTACAAAAATAAATCTTCTTGTAAGTACCGGTAAGTTCAGAGAACAATTTATGATGATGAATCTTTCCGGTCTCTCACTTGACGAGGCAATAATAAGCATTGAAAGTTGTGGACTTAAAACAGGAAAAATCAAAATCAATTATAAAAAGAATATACCCCTTAACGTAATCTGCGAACAAACTCCGGCGGCAGGTTTTCCGGTTAAAGAAAAAAGTGTTATTGATCTTGTTATTAATAGAAAATCTGATAATAAAAACCAATATCTTTTTAATATAAAGGGGGTCAAACTTTTCAGATACAAAGTTGCAAATGGTTTTTTAAACCAGCATATACGTATTCAAATGAATTGTTTCGGCATGAACATTAATCTTTATAATAAATTTATGAAACCGGGGGAAGAACTTTGGTCAATAATTCCAAAAAACACAGATGTTTCTATCTTTGTTTACGAAAATAATAAACTTGTGAAAACAGAAATTTTTACTATGTAAAAAATAAAACATGAGAATAAAATAACTTTCATATCTAAGCCTTCAGATTTAAGTTAGATTTAAGGCTCACAAAGCAATAACTTTGGAGATTTAAAAATGAGTATAATTGCACCATCTATTCTTTCAGCGGATTTTACAAAGCTGGGAGATGAAATAAAAGAAGTGGTCAATGCAGGAGCGGATTGGATACATATTGATGTTATGGATGGTCAATTTGTTCCAAATATAACTTATGGTCCTTTAATTGTTGAAGCATCCAAAAAAGTAACTTCTATCCCGCTCGATGTTCATCTGATGATAGAAAAACCGGATATGCTAATTCCCGAATTTGCCAAAGCCGGAGCAGATTTTATTTCTGTTCATGTTGAAGCTTGCACACACTTAAACAGGTCAATTCAATTAATAAAAAGTCTTGGTGTTCGTGCAGGTGTGGCTTTAAATCCAGCAACATCTCTCTCTACAATCGAATGGATTTTAACAGAGCTTGACTTTGTTTTAATAATGGGTGTAAATCCAGGTTTTGGAGGGCAGTCTTTTATTGAAAATTCTTTGGAAAAAATTTCTGTTCTTCGTAAAATAATAGATCAAAAAAACCTTGATACACTTATTCAGGTGGATGGAGGGGTTAGTATTAATACCATTGAAAAAATAGCTAAAGCTGGTGTTGATGTGTTTGTTGCAGGTTCTGCAATCTTTCATAGTATTATATGCCAAGCTGTTTATGCGAATATAAGGCACTTGTGAACGCTTACAAATGTGAGATTACCGAAAAATCACATTTCTTGTTCGTGAACGGTTACAAAAAAATTATGGAGAAAAAAAATATGAGTTCACAATCTAAAAATGTTTTGCTTATTAATGGTCCTAATTTAAATATGCTGGGAAAAAGAGAACCTCAGATGTATGGAAGTACAACCCTTGATGATATTGTTGCGGATATTAAACAACAAGGTTTGAAATTAAATATCATAATTGAAGCTTTTCAAAGTAATAGCGAAGGTGAGATTATTGAAAAAATCCAATCCTCTTTTACTACTATACATGGGCTTATAATTAATCCTGCGGCATATACACATACAAGCATTGCAATTCGTGATGCAATTCTTCTCCTTGATGTTCCTGTTATTGAAATTCATCTTTCAAATATTTACAAAAGAGAATCTTTTCGTCATAAATCAATGATGGCAGGGGTGGTTACAGGGCAAATTGCAGGTTTTGGAAGTTTTGGATATAAAATGGCACTTGATGCCATGAAAGAGTTGATTTGATAAAACAATCTTATATATTAATAGCCGGTGCAGTTATTAATGAACTATCTGGCATTATTGAACAAATTGAAGAGCATAAGCACTTTTATATTGGCGGCAAAAAAATTGTATCGGGAAATATAGGAGAACAACCGGTAAAAATTATTCTTACGGGTCCGGGAATTATAAATTGTGTCCATGCATTAACAGCGGTAATTGAAGATTCTCCACCTGCTTTAATACTTCTAACCGGCTGTGGTGGAGCGTTTCATCAAAGTGGTCTTGGTATTGGTGATATTGGTATTGCCTCAACCGAAATAGATATTCATATGGGAATAGAAAATGATAATGATAATTTTCTTTTAAAAGACCCACCCTTTCAATTACTTGAAAAAGATGGTCTTTCAATTAAAAATAAATATCCTATTGCACATATACTTAGAACCCGTGCTTTAGATATATTAAGCAACTATTTTAAGCAAGAAAATGTAAATGTTAAGGAAGGGCCGTTTATAACAGTATCAACAATTACTGCGTCAAATGACAGAGCAGAAAAATTATATAAACGTTTTAACCCAATAATGGAAGCCATGGAAGGAACAGGCGGAGCCCATCTTGCCATACACTATGGCATTCCTTTTCTCGAAATTAGAGCTGTAAGCAATATGGTGGGTAAAAGAGATATTTCAAAATGGAACTTACCGTTGGCATTTAAAAACGGTTCTCTTGCGATGTCTCAAATTATCCAAAAAATTTGGTAAACAATTTTGTAAGC
>NBLS01000082.1 GCA_002084385.1 Desulfobacteraceae bacterium 4572_19 | reverse complement strand
AAAAAACTGAAAGTCTCTAAAATACAGCATTTATAGAGACTTTCATGTAAGTACAATCTGTTTTTTGTGAATCGTTATAGTTACAGTTCTAAGGTGGTAACAGTATTAACAAGTGGTAAATCACACATTATTTTTGCGATATCATCTGTAATAGGTGCGTCGGTTTTTAGAAAAATAATATTTCTCTCTCCGTCATCTTCGCGTCCTACCGTCATTCGTTCAATATTAATATTGTAAGTACCAAGTGTAGCACCTATACTGCCAATGGAGCCCGGTTTATCAACATTATGAATAAGTGCAAGATGACCCTTGGGGATAACTTCCAATCTAAAATTATTTATTCTAACTATTCTTGGATCGTTTTTACCAAAAATTGTGCCGGCAACGATATTTTCAGATTCCGAGGTAATAAGCTTCATGGTAATCTTATTTGTAAAGTTCCATGATTCATCACTTTTTGTTTCGGTAACTTTAATGCCCATTTCACGAGCAAGAGAGAGTGCATTTACTGAGTTTACATTATATTTTACAAGGGGAGTAAGTATGCCCTTTACAGCTGCGGTTGTAACCGGTGCAAGGTCAAGATTTAAAAAATCTCCGGTATATTCAATAGTTATTTCTTTTAAATGACCCTTTGCAAGTTGTGCCTGCATACACCCAATTCTATCAGATAGTGTAAGAAACGGTTCTAATTTTATTAGAAGATCTCCCGTTACCGACGGTACGTTAACAGCATTAATTACAGTATCATATTTTAAATATTGGATAATCTGGTTTGCAACTGCAACAGCAACATTGGTTTGTGCTTCTAATGTGGATGCTCCAAGATGGGGAGTTGCAATTACATTATCAAAATCAAAAAGTGGAGATTTTCCGGGAGGTTCTGTTGCAAAAACATCAAGAGCAGCTCCTGCTACTTTGCCAGATTTTAACGCATCAGCAAGATCTTCTTCATTTATTATGCCTCCTCTGGCACAGTTTACAATCATCACACCATCTTTCATTTGATTGAAAGCATCTTTATTAAGAAGGTTGGTTGTCTGTTTGATTTTTGGTACATGTATTGTGATATAGTCAGAACGTTTATATAATTCTTCTAATGTAACACCTTTAAAACCGGCTTTATCTATTTGCTCCGGTGCAACATTGGGATCAAAAATAATTACATTCATTTTTAAACCTCTGGCACGGTCAGCAACGATGGAACCTATATTCCCATAACCGATTACGCCAAGAGTTTTATTAAATATTTCCCTTCCCTGGAGTTTTTTCTTATCCCAGCGACCATCTTTTAAAGATGCTGTTCCCATGGGGATATTTCTTGTAAGTGCCATTATCATGGCTATTGCATGTTCTGCTGTTGTTACTGTATTTCCACCGGGTGTATTCATTACCGCAACACCGTGTTTTGTTGCAGCAGGAATATCAACATTGTCAAGACCTATGCCCGCACGTCCTACTACTTTCAAATTAGTAGCAGCTTCTAATAAATCTTCTGTAACGTTTGTGGCACTACGAATTGCAAGACCGTCATAATTACCAATTATTTTTTTTAACTCTTCGGGTGCAAGACCGGTTTTTACGTCAACTTCTATTCCATCCTCTTCCTGGAATATTTTTACTCCAACATCTCCAAGATTATCACTAATTAAAACTTTCATTTATTATTCCTTATTGTATAATTTGCAAGGTTATTTTAAGACTTCCCACACTACCCTTTTTCTTTTTCAAAGGTTTTCATAAAATCCATTATGGCATCAATGCCTTCCATGGTTGTTGCATTGTAAATGGATGCTCTGCACCCACCTACTGAACGGTGTCCCTTAAGACCGCCAAGATTACTTTTTGTTGCTTCTTCAATAAATAGTTTTTCCAGTTCTTCACTTGGGAGTCTGAAAGTTACGTTCATTAAAGAACGGCTGTCTTTTCTTGCTGTTCCCGTATAAAAACTGCTGGAATCAAAAAAAGAATAAAGCTTTCCGGCTTTTTCCTGATTTAGTTTTTCCATATTTTCAAGACCGCCTATTGTTTCTTCAATCCATTTCATTACAAGTTGAATTGTATAAATAACAAAGCAAGGTGGTGTGTTATACATGGAATTTTTTGAAGAGTAAGTTGTATATTTTAACATGGATGGAATATTATCTTGTACAAGTTTCAGCATATCATCCCTGATAATTACCATACACGCACCTGCAGGCCCGATATTTTTTTGGGCACCGGCATAAATTAAACCAAATTTATCCATATCAAGGGGGCGGGACATAATATCAGATGACATATCAGAAATTATTGGTACTTTTCCTGTATCTGGAAACGATCCCCACTGGGTTCCCTTTATTGTATTGTTGGATGTGATATGTGCATAAACTGCATCACTGTTAAAATTAATATTCTGGGGAATATAAGAAAAATTTTCATCTTCAGAAGATGCAACAACGTTGATGTTTTTACCTTGAATTTCCACTTCTTTTATAGCTTTTGTTGACCATGTTCCCGTATTAACATAATCAGCAGAACCACTATTTGCAAGAAAATTCATGGGAAGCATGGCAAACTGCATACTGGCTCCGCCCTGAAGAAAAAGAACATGGAATTCATCGCCGATTTTCAAGAGTCTTTTTGTTCTAGTTACAGCATCATTTATGATTTCATCAAACCATTTTGACCGGTGACTTATCTCGGTAACCGACATACCGCATCCTTTGTAATTAAGGAATGATTCTTTGATTTCTTCCAGGACGGGAAGAGGAAGAGCCGCAGGCCCTGCATTAAAATTAAAAATTCTGTCCTGACTCATTTGCATTTCTCCTTGTTTTTCATACTAAAGAACACTACTTAAGTATTTGAAAAAAATTAAAATTTATGGTACTAAATATTAAACAGGCAGGTCTGTCCTGCCTGAAAGTTTATTATTTTAAAAACAGAGCAGGTCTGTCCCGCCTGAAAACTTATTATTTTAAAACTAAACCAAGTATTAAAACAGAGTTGTTATAAATATGCAATTGTTTTTTTAAGTTTTTTTATGAACCCTTAAATAAGATGGTAATTGTTCACGAACAGGAAATGTGATTTTTCGGTAATTTCATATTTGTAAGCGTTTACAAGTGCCTTATATTCGCTTACGCAAAATGTAATAATTCCATTAATTTATAAAACCTTGCAACTTGTAAATTTCCAAATTGTTGCAACTCTTTTATAATACTTTCAACTGATTTTTCATTTGTAAGAGAGTTAGGTTCCTTGGAGTAAAATTTATCTGCATAACATATAATTTTTTCTTCCAAAGTTTCCGGCATCATATTTCGAACAGGCAAAGGAAGTTTGTTTTTTTTTATATCTTCTGTTGTAATTCCTGTTCCTACATGACGTTCACAAATTAAAGCATGTTTGGGATATCCAAGTTGTTCCATAATATCTCTTCCTATATATCCGTGACAGATATAAGGAAGGTTACCATTACAATCAAGACCTGGAGCATTTGTACGAAAAATTCCTATGTCATGCAATATTGCAGCCTCATAAATTAATGTTAGATTTTTATTTTTTGTTGTGGCGTACTATCTGCCATGGTGGTTATATGAAAATCTCCATAAAATGCTGTGTTACAAAAACTTTCATGTTTTGTTGAGGCGTATTATTGACCATGGTAAGCTATGCAGTGTAAACTATCCGGCAAGAAGAGCTCCTTCAATAAACGGATCAATTGCACCATCCAAGACGCTGTTTACATCTCCAATATCAAGTCCTAATCTATGATCTTTTACCATTTGATAAGGATGAAGAATATATGTTCTTATTTGACTACCCCATGCAATATCATCCTTTTCGTCATGAAGTTCTTGCATCTTATCGTCCAATTTGCGTTTTTCCAATTGATATAATCGTGAAAGAAGTACCTTTAAGGCAATTTCCCTGTTTCTGTGCTGAGAAGCTTCCTGCTGACATTGAACAACGATGCCGGTTGGAAGATGGGTTATTCTAATGGCACTGCTTGTTTTATTAACATGTTGTCCGCCGGCACCACTTGCCCGAAATACATCAACTCTTAAATCTTTATCTTCGATATCCACAACTATTTCGTTGCTTAACTCCGGATATACAAAAACCGATGCAAAGGAAGTATGTCTTTTTCCACTGGCATTAAAAGGCGAAATGCGTATCAGTCGATGAACACCGGTTTCAACTTTTAAATAACCAAAGGCATTCTCTCCGCTTATTGTGAAAGTAGTACTTTTTAAACCGGCTTCATCACCTGGTTGAAAATCAATAAGTTTATATTTAAATCCCTTTTGATTAACCCAGCGAGTGTACATGCGAAATAGCATTTCTGCCCAGTCTTGGGAATCTGTCCCCCCGGCTCCTGCGTTTATGGAAAAAATAGCGTTACAATTATCATCTTCGCCATTTAACATAATATCAATTGAAAACTTTTTTAACTTTTTTTCAATCTCTTTAATCTGCTGTCCAACATCCTGAATTACTGATTTATCAGCTTCATCTATGGCAAGTTGATAAAGAATTTCACACTCTTCCAAATCATCATTGAGTTTATTCCAGATATCAAGAAATCCTGAAATAGTCGTTCTCTCTCTTAAAATCGGGGTCGTAGCATCAGGATTATCCCAAAAAGTCTGATTTGCTATTATTGATTCCAACTCGTTTAATCTGTGTTGTTTGCCGTCAGGGTCAAAGGCAACTCCGTAATTGATTTAGTTTAACATGTATTTCTTTTACTGCCTGCTTATACTCTGAAGCCATATTTTACTCCTTAACTTTTTTTGTTAACCGTTCACGAACAAGAAATGTGATTTTTCGGTAATCTTATATTTGTAAGCGTTTACAAGTTCTTATATTCGCATAAACAGCTTGTCATATAATAGTTGTCCTAATATATGCCAAGCTGTTTATGTGAAGATGATGTATTGTGAACGCTTACTTTTTTGTTTTTAAATGTACTTTCAGTTTATCCCATAAATCAGAATTAAATAATATAACAGTAAGGGTAATAATAATGCAAGCAATTGTGAAAAAATCTCCAAAACGTGTATATAAAGAGAGTTTATAGAGCATAGGAACAGTATTTGTCACAACCGCTTCTTTAAAAAGTTTTGTAATAGAAATAACCCGTCCCACCGGATCTATAAATCCGCTTATACCAGTGTTTGCGGCTCTTACAAGGACTCTTCTATTTTCAATGGCTCGAAATACAGCCATTGAAAAATGTTGATACGGTGCACTGCTGTACCCAAACCATGCATCATTTGTTATATTAATAATAATTCCGGCTCCATTTTTCACTATTGCTCTTGAAAGGTTTGGGAAAATTATTTCAAAACAGGTTTGTATTCCAAGTTTGTTATTTTCCCATTTTAATGCATGCCCTTCCAAACCAGAGCTGAAATCTCCGACTTGAGCAACTATTTTTCCAAGAAATGGGAAATATTTTCTAAAAGGAACATACTCACCAAATGGTACAAGATGGTATTTATCATACCTCCCATGTACGTTTTCATTTGGATCAACAAGAAACGCACTATTAAAGTATTTTATATTTTCTTTGTCTCGTTTAAACGAAGGGCTTCCGAGTATAAACCATGCGTTACACTTTTTAATGCCATCGTTTACAAGTTTGGTTAATGCTTCGTCGTGAGAGTAGTAAAATGGAATTGCCGTTTCGGGCCATACAATTAAATCAGCATTTTTTGCTTCTTGTGAAAGTCTTATATATTTTTCTATTAAGCTTACTTGAAAGGAAGTATCCCATTTATGTGTTTGATCAATGTTACCTTGAATTACGGCAATTTTTGTTTTTACGGCGTTATTTATTTGCTTATCAATAGATTGGATTCTTTGTTTGCCATAAAAATAAACACCCGTAATAATTAAAAGTAGGATTAGTAAAAAAATCATGCAATCTTTTTTACTAATATTTTTTCCTTGCCACTGTTTGTTGGTAAGCCAAAGTATAATGGTAAATACAACAATATTTGCAAGAATTACAATAAACGATAATCCATATATTCCGGTAATATCCGCAATCTGAATTAAAGTAGTTAGTTTAACCTGGGAGTA
>NBLS01000081.1 GCA_002084385.1 Desulfobacteraceae bacterium 4572_19 | reverse complement strand
ATTACCTATTTGAACGTGAACGATTTCGTATTTTTTCAACTTCATTTTTCTTTATAAACCAGTTTCCGGAAGAATCCTGAAAACCTGATAAAAAACCTGATTTTATAAAACTTTTAACTTTTGTTTGTTTCATGGATGTTTTTGCAGCAAACTCTTTAAGGCTAAAGGCATCATTTAACATCTCTTTTGTTACTAAAATTTGTTGTTTAACAGCAGTGCTTTTCGCACCACGTCCCTTACCGGAAAATTTACTAAGTTCTGCAACAGGAATATGCCATTGTTTATCGGATACTTTTTTACCGGTTATAAAATTATTTTTTAAAAAACTTTTTACTTTAACTGGTGCCATACCAGCTTTTTTAGCAAACTCCGTTACAGTTAACATTCCAGCTGCAGGTTTTACTTCAGGCTGAACATCTTTGGCAAAATCTTCTTCAATTTTGGAAACAGAGGCTTCTATATAAAATTCACCAGCATCTATTTTAAATGGAAGTACAATAATCGGAGAAGCTGTCATATGACCAATAGAGTAATTATTTCCTTCTACTACCGTAGGCACTGCCACATCGAAAAAAAATCCTTTTTGGGAAAGCTCCGCCTTCGCCCCACCTGATATCATATTTGTAATTTCTCCAACACCATCATTCATGTCTTGCCCAGGTACAATTTTTTCCCCAAGTATCTTTGAGAGAATATAACATATACAAGGAATTTCAAAGCTCACCACGCATACACCCTTGATACCATGCCCATCAAGCCCGATTATACCACTGATATCACCTTGAACAGAAGTAGAGCGTTTAGCATGTGGACGACCAAGCACAGGATTAATCCCAGCCATGGTTGTAATCACATTAAGAGTAGCATTGATAAATGGATTTATATATTCAACATTCATCTTTTTATATATACCTTACAGACCGTAACATAAATAATTGCACCAAATTGAAACAACAAATATTGTAACCGTTCACGAACAAGAAATGTGATTTTTTGGTGATCTCACATTTGTAAGCGTTCACAAGTGCCTTATATTCGCATAACCAGCTTGGCATATAATAGTTGTCCTAATATATGACAAGCTGTTTATGCGAAGATGAGGTATTGTGAACACTTACCAAATATTTTAATGCCCTCCTTATCCTACATAATAAATATTATTTCAAGTTTTTTTATAATTTTTATAAAAGTCTTCATAAGCTATAATATATTAAGGTGTTTTCGGTCAGGTACTACTTAACAAACATCATCTCCTGATATGTAGGAAGTGTCCAGAGATCATCTGCTATAACAGCTTCTAATTTATCAGCATAATCTCGCACACTACTCATAGCAGGAAGGATCTCATTACAATAAAATTCTGCCTGTAACTGATGATTTTTCTTTTTTATTACTATCAACTCCTTTAACTTTGTTGTTTCATCTTTTAATCCTTTTGTAAGAGAAATAACTTCTTTCAAAATAGAGCTGTCAACATCTAAACCAAGCTCTTTTAAATTAAGACAATTTTTTGAAAGCTCTGTCTGGTAACGAATAGCGGAGGGATAAATGATTGTTTCTGCCATCTCAATAACAGTTCTTGCCTCAACAGCAATTGTCATCACATACTGTTCACTTGCAATTTCATAACGACTATGGGATTCAACTTCCGATAAAACATTATATTTTGCAAACAGTTTAATATTGTCCATATCAATAAATACCGGCAAAGCTTCAGGAGTTGTTTTAAGATTTGGAAGTCCGCGTTTTGTGGCTTCTTCCTGCCATTCGTCAGAATAGCCATCTCCATTGAAAATAATATCTTTATGCTCTTCATAAATGGATTTTATTAATTTCTGAGTTGCTTTATTCAATCCATCAGGGTTTTTATTAACTGCATTTTCAAGCTCTGTTGCAATATGATCTAAAGATTCGGCTATAATTGTATTTATCACTGTTAATGGATCTGCAACAGAAAGAGATGACCCAACTGCACGAAATTCAAATCTATTTCCTGTAAATGCAAACGGGCTTGTTCTATTTCTGTCTCCTGAATCCATTGGTAAAGGAGGTATAACATCAACTCCCACATTAAGCATTCCTTCTGGGGAAGATGTTGCAGGCACACCATCTTGGGCAAACTGTTCAAAAATAGTTGTAAGTTCATCGCCAAGAAATATTGAAAGAATTGCCGGAGGAGCTTCATTTGCACCAAGACGATGATCATTGCTTGCTGTTGCCACAATAGCACGAAGAAGATCAGAGTGTTTATGAACCGCACGAATTATTGCAGAACAAAAAATTAAAAACATGGCATTCTTATGGGGAGTTTTTCCGGGGTCAAGAAGATTACCCTGACTTTCATTTCCAATAGAAAAATTCACATGTTTTCCTGAACCATTAACACCTGCAAAAGGTTTTTCATGTAAAATACAGGTCATTCCATATTTTTTAGCAACCTTTTTTAATATTACCATGGTAAGATGCTGATGATCAGTTGCAATATTTGCAGCCTCGTAAACAGGAGCCAACTCATATTGACCTGGAGCCACCTCATTATGACGTGTTTTTGCTGGAATTCCTAATTTAAAAAGTTCCCTTTCAACATCAAACATAAATGCAAGAACTCTGTCGCGAATAGAGCCAAAATAGTGATCGTCAAACTCTTGTCCTTTTGGAGATGGTGCTCCAAAAAGAGTACGACCGGTCATTACAAGATCCGGGCGGGATGCAAAAAAATTAGTGTCTATTAAAAAATACTCCTGCTCTGCACCACAAGTTACTGTTAATCGTTTGTCGCTATAATCACCAAAAAGTTTTAATATTCTCTGACCATGCAAATTTACAGCTTGTACGGATCGTAACACGGGTGTTTTCTTATCAAGTGCCTCACCTGTCCAGGATACAAATGCAGTGGGGATACAAAGGGTTTTACCATTTGGATTTTCCATAATATAAGCAGGACTTGTTACATCCCATGCAGTATATCCCCGTGCTTCAAAAGTTTGACGAATTCCACCGCTTGGAAAACTTGACGCATCAGGCTCACTTTGTATAAGAGTTGTGCCTGCAAATTCTGCTATTGCATTCCCTTTTCGATCGGGAGTAAGAAAACTATCATGTTTTTCAGCCGTAAAGCCGGTTAAAGGAAAAAATACATGTGCATAGTGGGTAGCACCTTTTTCTAATGCCCATGCTTTCATAGCAGTCGCAACAACATCTGCAACTGTTACATCGAGTCGTGAACCTGTATCTATAGTGTTCTTAACAGATTTATAAACTTCTCTCGGAAGACGATTTTGCATTATACGAATTCCAAAAATATTTTCTCCATAAACATCACCTGAATGTTTTTCAAGAAAATTTATTCTACTTTCCACAGGACCATAATTACTAATTGTTGTAACTGCATTAAGACGTGCTTTATTTCCACTCATTTTTTTCTCCATTATAATGGTTTTTATAATTATTATACATTGAGGATGTCAATATACATCAAAATAAAAGTTACATTTTTGGTAAGTGTTGATAATACCTCATCTTCGCATAAACAGCTTGTTCTATATATGTAGGACAACTATTATATGATAAGCTGTTTATGCGAAGATGAGGTGCTTGTGAACGCTTACGAATTTTTTTTAACAATAATGTAACTTTAAAATCAATTATTTATTTTTGAGTGAACCGGTAAAGAGCATAGTTTGTTTTTTTGTAATGTGAGATTACCGAAAAATCACATTTCTTGGTCGTGAACGGTTATGTTTTTTAAGCCCATAATTTTTACTTATTTTTTTTTAGCTTTGGCAGATACTTTAACTTTTGAAGTAGATTTTTTCGATTTTGAAGTTTTTAACAATGTGGCTTTAGACGTATCAATTTTAGGCTGTGGCAGGTTTTTTTTAGGTTGGGATGATTTTTTCACGGCTGGTTTTGAAATAGGTAATTCTGATTTAACCTGTTTAGTTCCTATAGAATTATCCTTACCTTCTGTATGTGCAGTATCAAGATTACTATTTTTCGATTTATCACTTATGGAAGTTTTGGCTTTAGGGTTAGTAACTTTAAAACCGCGAAGTATTGACATTGCTTTATCTCTATTTCCAGCAATATACAAACACATCTCTTCGAGAAGAGAATCGTCAACATCAAAATCAGCCATTTCAATAAAATCAAATAATTTTTCAGAAATATCCAACATTTTATCGTAGGCATCAGCCTTTTTTTTCTCTGTAAATGTCATTTTCTGGACCCCGTCTCTAACAACAATGTATTGAACGATTACCGCCATAATACCTCCCTATTCCTTATCATAATCAAAAATATAACCCACTGCTCTCTTACTTTTAAAAAAAATCGGTTTTTTAGGGTTGTCTTCAAAATATTTTCGGAAACGAACCATAAAATTATCAACAGTTCTTGTTGCAGTATTTTCTGTATAACCCCATCCTATTTCAAGTAATTTTTTTCTTGAAAGTGATTTTCCACGGTTGGCAATAAATAATTTAAGCAATTTAACTTCCTGCTCTGTCAGATCAATTGTCCCCCCATAACACCTTGCAACACAATTATGAAAATCAATATAGTTTTTACCAAAAGAGTAATTTTTATCTGTCTCTATTTTTAAGTTTTTATCAGTTTCACTATTATTCCATGCCCCACGGGTAAGAAGTCTCTTGATTCTAAGCAAAAATTCTTCCAGTTCAAAAGGTTTTACCATGTAATCATCTGCCCCATGTTTAAACCCTTTTACCCTGTCATTTAATGCACCTTTAGCAGAAAGAACAAGAATTGGCAAACGTTCATCTTCTAATCTGATACTTTGCAATACTGAAATTCCATCAATTCCGGGAAGCATTATATCAAGCACTATAAGAGCCGGATGAATTTCTTTCCATTTTTGAATTGCCAGAACCCCTGTTTCGGCTATCTCTACACTATAGCCCTGAAGTGTTAAGTTTAATTTTAAACCTTCTGCAATATGCTTATCATCTTCCACTACAAGAATTTTTTTCTTTTGACTTTTTATCATTGTTTTCCTGATATCATAGTTCTAATTTAATTTTCCCACACTATATTTTTATTTCCTATTTTTCTCCCTTCTTGTGGCAGTATCAAAGTAAAAATGGCACCATTTTTATTTTTTCTGCTTGCAGCTTTAATTTTCCAATTATGAATTCTAACAATATTTTTAACCATATAAAGTCCAAGACCGCTACCTTTTGCTGACATATCATCGGCATGTCCTATTTGATAAAATTTTCTGAATATTTTTCTAACTTCATGCTTATTAATACCAATACCATTATCAATAAAATTAATATACAAGTCTTTTCTTTGAAGCACAAATGAAATTGTAAGTTTTGGTTTTTCTGATCTATTATATTTAACAGCATTGGTTGCTAAATTCATTAACAGCATCTCAAATAAAAGAGAATTAATAGGGTAATAAAATTCATGTTCTAAGTTATTTTCAATATTTATATCACAATTTTCAAATAAATGACCACCTTCTTTATAAATAGTTTTAACCCTTTCCACAAGTCCGGCAATTTCAAACTCTCCTTGATAGTTTTTACTCTCTATTCTGGCCAGATTTAATATACTGCTGATATTATCGGAAAGACGTGTTACATCTTGAATCATATATTTTAAGTATTTTCGCCTCTCTTCAACAGAAAGATTATATTTTAAAAATGTTTCAAGATATAATTTAAGAGATGTTACAGGGGTTTTTAATTCATGGGTAAAACTGCTTATAAAGTTGTTTTGAAGCCTGTAAAGCTGAAAAGTTTTCTGACTATAGCTAAAAATCATCAAAATCCCTGTCATTATTATCCCCATCAAAAGCGAAAGCACCATGATAATAACACCTGCCTGATACTCCATAAATTGAAGTGGATCAAGATTAAATTTATCAATAACAGCTTCCAATACAGCATTTACCTCAATATACCAGTAAATGCATAAAAAAAGGAAAGTAGCCATAGCGACAACTGAAAAACCAAATAAAAAAACCGGATGTAAAAACCATTTATCCCTGTTTAATATCTGCATATATTATCTCCTGC
>NBLS01000080.1 GCA_002084385.1 Desulfobacteraceae bacterium 4572_19 | reverse complement strand
TGGAAATGAATACTTCGGATCAAACGCAATAAAACAGCTATTCTTATCAGATAAAAAAGTATAACGTCAGATATAATACGCAATATAAAGATTTCCAATACAGTTGAGCAATTCATCGTTACTAAAAATATTGATGTAACCCAAAAGAAACTTTAACCAAACAATTCAACAACCGTAATCAATACTCTTAGAAACAAGTTCCGATTAACACGCTTCGGTCGAAAAATGACAACATACTTAACAAACGTAGAATTAGAAAGAGTAAAATGTAAAAATTTCCAATGGCGTGTGTCAAGCGTGAATGAAATTATTAATTTCCAGTCTTATCCATGCACAATTTTGATCCTGGATTCAATAAGTTACGCTTTGATTTACGTTCCCGTTTACGAAGCGCATCAACAATACGTTTGAGGTCATTTCCATGTTCTGCGGCATGTTCTTTACGATGCCGACGTACTTCGGCCACAATTGGGTCTTCAATCATTAGAGGTTCCTCCGAGTTCTTCAGGTGAACAAATTTGTGGACACACAAGTCCAGAAGATTTCACGACTTTGGCTATTACCGACTTCATTTCAGCATTGTTTATGTGCTTGAAATTCCAAGTAAGAAGATAATCGACACATTGAGCAGCAGTTATAGCAATATGAAGTGCATCTTCTTCACTACCTTTTGGAACAGCACCTTGTGTCAAAAATAACTCCGCCAATTCAGTTGCTTCATCGGAGATTGCCAGACTTGGAATATCTTCAATTAACGCCAAACGACGTTGGGCTATTAAAGAATCATCACGGCCTATCTCTTCTTCAACCAATGCCGCATAATGTTTATTCCTCTGAAAGTTAACGACTGAATAAGCTAACACAATAAAAATGAACCTTTACAAATTAACACAACAGCTACTACAAATCGTAACCGTTCACGAACAAGAAATGTGATGTTCACAAGTGCCTTATATTCGCATAAACAGCTTGGCATATAATAGTTGTCCTATATATGACAAGCTGTTTATGCGAAGATGAGGTGCTTGTGAACGCTTACTACAAATCTTAAAGAAACAAATTTCAATTAACACGTTTTTATTTAGAGACAATATCGCTTCAAATACAATAAAACAGCCATTCTTATCAGATAAAAAAGTATAACGTCAGATAATACGTAATATAAAGATTCCCAATACAGTTGAATAATTTATCATTACTAAAAGTATTGATGTAACCCAAAAGAAACTTTGACCAAACGTAGCCGTTCACAACTAAGAAATGTGATTTTTCGGTAATCTCACATTTGTAAGCGTTCACAAGTGCCTTATATTTGCATAAACAGCTTGGCATATAATAGTTATCTTATATAGGACAAGCTGTTTATGCGAAGATGAGGTGCTTGTGAACGCTTACGCATTTTTTTATCACTATCAATTATGGACTACCGAAATATTATTTAAGATGCTTGTTTATGAAATTTGGTTACATATTGTGTTCGATCTCCAACTCCTAAAAGAAGTGATTTCAGAGATATATCCTCATCTAACTCATCCCAATGCAAACCAGTTCCTCCGCCACTAATTACATAATTTTCCAGTTGTGTCCTACCAGCATCAAGAAGACGGGGAAAATAAGCTAATGGAACACCTAATTGCCGTCCGTCTCTTAATTCCACCCACATGTTATTCATGTCGAAAGAAAGCCTCTTAGCCAGTGGATTAAAAGTCAAAATATTCATTCCAACACCTTTCGATAAGTTCTTTATTTTCTTCGATCACAGATATCAGTTTCCTTAATTCCGAGGATTTTATCCCGTAAACACCGCAACACTTATCCTGGGTTTTATCCAGAATTTTGCCACTAATTCTCCCTTGCGAACATGAATATGAAGAGGTTCCAAAGGTTCTCCCTCATTTGAATAGAAGAAAAATCTGTATCCTTTATATCTAAATAAAACAGGCATTATAAGTATTTGTTTATAGCTTTTTAAGGACATGATGCCCTTCGGACAAAAAAGTTCTCAAGCAAAACCTTGATCAAAAAATTAATGCAGTTCGTGCCAAAAGCAAAAAAAACATACCTGTTGTTATGACCCATGAAGCACCTTAACGTTTTTTAGCGGCAAGACGTTCGCTAATCCTTGCAGCTCGTTCACTATTAACAAAAGAGAGAATCTTGGCGGCTTTATCACCTTTCATACGTGAGAAAACTGCCTTTGTAACTTCCATATTAAGATTATTTATAATTGCGGCGGCTTTTTGGGCTTTCATTCCAGAATATAACTTCACAAGTTTTGCAAGTTCTGCTTCATATGCTTTTTCCTCTTGAAGTTTTTTCTTTGATTTTTTCGCATCAAACCGTGCTATTGCATCCTCAATTTTTTTTAAAAGAGCTGTGTTATTTACAATTTTTTCTTCTGTTTCACTTTTAAGCTCTTCTAATTTTTTATTTTTACTATTTAGCCTCTCTTCCCACTCCTGAAGACGTTTTCTCTTATCTTCAAGACCATTTAAAACAAATTTCATATTCTCGGAAACTGCTGCTTCTTGTTTCTTTTTTGCCTCTAAATCTTCCTCCGTTGGCACCTGCTTACCAGCTTCCTCAGCGTCCTCAGAGTTTTCTGCATCTTCGTTATCTTCAGGTGCATCCTCTGCAAAAACCGGCGTTATGCCAAATCCAAATTTACATTCACACATTGAATGCTCAACCATATATGATACAAAGAAAATCATCAAAATTGCAAATAAAGTTGTCGTTATTTTTAAAACATACGTCTTTTTATTAACAAAGTTTATCATTTTTCTATTATCTCCCTCGCTTTTTTTAACGAAATCATATCATCTGCTTCCTTTTGCAACATATCCAACACCTCTTTATCATACTCCTCTTTTTTTAGATCCTTTACTTTCTCTAATATTTTTTTTTGCATCGCTCGTTGCTTTAATATCTCCTGTTTTTCTAAAAGCTTATTTTTCAGTTGTACCAATTGTTTTTCAGCCTCTTTAACTTCCCGTTCCAAATCTTCAAGATATTCATTATAAAGACGAAATTTTTCCACACCTATACCGGCATCTGTTTCCTTATCCAATAAACCAAAAGTCTTTTTATGTTCCTGCATAAAATCTACAATAGTTTGCTCACACTTTCTTATATCGCCCAGTGCAGATACCACATCTTCCTTTGCTTTTCGTTCTAAGAATATTCTGTAAGTTAAAAGTGATTCTAAACTAAAATGAAATTTTTTCAACGTCCTGGCCCTAATATTTCCTTTAATTTTTGTATTGACTCATTGTATGTAACTCTTTTTCCTACCTGTTGCCTAAGCAAATTTATTATCTCCGGGACAAGTTTTCGTGCTTCATCAATTTTAGGATCAGAGCCACTTACATATGCACCCATCATAATCATATCTTCGGAATCTTTCCATGTTGAAAGAAGATCCACTGCACGATTTCTATACTCCATATTTTCAGGAGAACATACATCATGCATAACACGACTTACACTTTCTAACACTTCTATGGCAGGATAGTGTCCACGATTTGCAAGTTTTCTGGATAACACAATATGCCCATCCACAATAGAACGAACAGTATCGCCGACAGGATCGTTCATATCATCCCCTTCAACAAGAACCGTGTAAATACCGGTAATACTGCCTTTTCCACTTACAGTACCAGCTCTTTCCAACAAAATTGGAATTTGAACAAAAAATGACGGTGTGTATCCGCGTGTTGTTGGAGGTTCTCCTGCTGCAAGCCCAACATCCCTTGAAGACATGGCAAAACGGGTTATGGAATCCACCATAAGAAGAACATTTTTACCCTGATCCCTAAAATACTCGGCTATTGTTGTAGCAAGATACGCCCCTCTCATTCTTACAAGGGGAGGAGAATCAGAAGTTGCGGCAACAACCACAGCATGTTTTAATCCTTCTTCACCCAATGTATCTGCAACAAAATCCTTAACCTCTCTTCCACGCTCTCCAACCAACCCTATTACAGTAACATCAGCGGCTGTATGTTTAGTCATCATTCCCATTAAGACACTTTTGCCTACCCCGGAACCTGCCATTATAGCAATTCTTTGACCTCTGCCCAAAGGAATTATTGTATTTACAGCGGCAATTCCAACATCCATCAACTCTTTTATTGGTCTTCGTTCCAGAGGATTAATGGCTTTGCCATAAAGAGGATATATATCCGTACCCTTAATAGGTCCCCTGCCATCTATCGGCTCCCCCATGCCATCCATAACTCTTCCCAGAAAATTTTCTCCAATCATTACTGTTGGACTACTTTCCAAAAGAGTTATTTGACTGCCTGGTCTTAAACCACGAGTATCACCATAAGGCATCAATAATGCCCTGTCATCTTTAAATCCGACTACCTCGGCCATAACATCTAAGCCATGTTCATTTTTTATACTACACAAACTTCCAATACTCATACCAAGGCCAAAAGCTTCTGCCACTAATCCAACAACCTTAACAATTTTGCCCTGAACAACTGTACACTTACAGTCATTTACAGCATCAATATAAGGATTCCAATCCATATCAAGAGAAAGATATTTGCAAGCCTCTCTTCAATACTGCTGTTTATCTGTCCAACCTTGGATTCCACCTTACACCCTCCCCTGTTTACAGCCGGAGTTGCATTTACAGAAATACTCTGAAGTTCTTTAAATGCAGCAAAAAAGTCCTCTTTTATCATCTCGATATATTCGTAATCTTCTGGATTTACACTTATTGATACATCAACTGTTTCCGGCATTACCTCAAACGCATGAAGAATAGCTCTTTTTACAATATCATTATCTACTTTAACCGCTCCCGATACAACCTTGCCCGCAATTTTAGAAATAAGATCTATAATCTGAACTTCATGCTTTTTCACCATATTTACCCAGAGAGTATCAAGTTCCGTAATAATTTGATGCAAATAAGCTGTTTGTGCTTCTGCCTTGCCAACACCTTCTGCATAACCTGCATCAGTACCTTCTTTCAGACCTTCTTTTATCCCCTCTTCCTTACCCCGTGCAACACCCTCTTCAAACCCTTTGTCCACACCTTCTTTATGCCCCTTATCAAAACCATCTTTCTCACCTTTTAAGAAACCCTCTTTCCATGCGGCCTGTTCGGCAACTTTCATTGCAGAAGCATTTTTAAGATGTTCCTCTGAAGCATCTGATGTTTCCGATTCTATATTACCGGCATCTTCCAAGGAAGTTTCCGCTGATATATCCTGTGAAGTATCAGATGATTTATCTGATACCTCATCAGACAATGCTTTATCAGGTGGTTTTTTGGGCATTGTTTCGGAATCTGATTTACTCGAATATAACGGCTTAAAATGTTCCTCATCGTCATCTTGTCCAAAATTACCTGACTCAGCATTTTCAGACGTATAAAACGGTGAAAATTCATCAACATCCTTAGATTTCTTAGACTCTTTATACAACGCCTTAAAAAGCTCTGTAGCTTCTTTTCTTGAACCCTCCAGAGAAGCTTCATCTTCATTATCTGGCTGCCCCACACTTGCAGGAACCAACGGTTGAAAATTTTGTTCATTCACACTATTATTCCCATTAAATTTATCGTAAG
This sequence comes from Desulfobacteraceae bacterium 4572_19, assembly GCA_002084385.1. Next base: position 2,806 of record NBLS01000080.1, on the reverse strand, counting down.
CGTTCACAAGCACCTCATCTTCACATAAACAGCTTGTCATATATAGGACAACTATTATATGCCAAGCTATTTATGCGAATATAAGGCACTTGTAAACGCTTACAAATGTGAGATTACCGAAAAATAACATTTCTTGTTCGTGAACGGTTACAATTTATCATACAAGAACATCATCCTTTCCTTTACCACCAAGGACAATAGTTCCACTCATTTCAAGTTCCTTGGCCGAACGAACAATCGCTTGTTGTGCCTCTTCAACTTCAGCAAGACGAACAGGGCCCATAACTTCAAGATCTTCATTAAGCATTTCTGCCGCTCTCTGGGAAAGATTTGAAAATATTTTAGTTCTCATCTCTTCACTTGCCGTTTTCAAGGCATAAGTTAACTGCTGGCCCTCTACAGTTTTAAGAATCTCTCTCATAGCCTTATCATCCACTCCAACCAGATCTTCAAAGACAAACATCATATCTCTGATATCGCCTGCCATTTCACTACGCTCCTCCTCAATTATTTCCATAATAGCATCTTCAGTTGATTTATCTACACCGTTAAGAATATCAACAAGTACCTGCACACCGCCAACTTTACCTCCTGCTCCTCCGCCTCTATCACTTAATTCTGCTTTAAGGGCAGTATCCACATCCCTTACAACTTCGTCAGGAATTTGGCTTAAAAGTGCAATTCTCAAAGCGATATCTCCTTTTCGTTCATCAGGAATATTCATCATCACCTCGGAAGCTACCTCTGAAGGAAGATGTGCCAAAATCATTGCTATCGTTTGAGGATGCTCACTTTCAATATAGTTAGACAAAATTGAAATATCAATATTTTTACTCCATACAAATGGAACATCACGCTTTCTATCATCAATATCTTTTAAAATTGCTGCCGCCTGATCATCGTCCAATGAACCTGCAATAACACTTTTCAAAAAGGATTCTCCCTCAATTACAAGATTGGTTTCTCCTTCAAATCTTTCAATATAATCATCACAAACCAACGCCAAAACTTCCCTCCTCATTTAACCATCCCTTAATAATATTTGCTGTTTTCGGCACACTCTCTTCAGCGTAAAATGCTGCTTTTTCAGATGGTGACATCTGTTCTAAATAAGCTAATTTTTCTGCAGATGACATCTTTTCAAGATAGGCAGCTCTTTCAAATGTAGGAAGAGTATTCATAAAATTTGCTTTTTCGCTTGGAGACATTTCATCAAAATCAACTGTCTCTTTTTGCTCCTCTTCCAATAGTATCCTGGCTTCTTCTTCAAGAAGGGCTGTTGCTGCATCTTCCTCGCTTTTGTTTATCTCTCTTACAACTTTTATAATTGGCCTAACAATAAGAAGGAACAATAAAACTACAAGTAATAGATTTGCTATAATACGACCATACTCTTTTTGAATAGTCTTTAAATCAAATTTAGAAACATCAGTTGCTGCAAACTCCTCCAACGAGGAAAAAGGAAAAGATTCGACAGAAACCTGATCCTCACGATTTTCACTATACCCCATTGCTTTGGAAACAATACTGCGAAATTGTTCCATTTCAGCATCCGTTCTCGGTACATACGTTCTTACACGCCTTCCACTTTCATCTACTTCCATTACGTAGTTACCGTCAATCACAGCCGCAACCGACAATCTTTTAAGCTCTGCAATTGGTTTTACAGTTTTTCTTGTTGTTTTACTTAATTCATAATTAACCGTATCATTAGCTTTTTGAACTTTTTCCAACATATTACCTGCACCATCTAATTCACCGGGCGGTACAACAGGATTTACACTGGAGACTTCACCAATATCTTCTGCTTTCACTTCCTTATTTTCCGATAAACTTTTTCTACTTCTTACAAACGGAGTATTTCTCTCGGCCGGATCATAAATTTCTTCGGCCACATTTACACTACTAAAATCCATATCAGATGTAACACGAACAATAGCTTTATTAGCCCCGACTATTCTTTCCAACATGGATTGTATCTGTTTTGCTAAATTTGATTCCACAAAAGCTTTATATTGAAGTTGGGTTTTTGCAAGTGTATTTGCAATTTTTTCTGCAGCTTCAGCTTCCGTTTTACCCTTAAATAATACACTACCTGTAGTATCTACAACAGTAACCTGTTTTGGAGTCATATCTTCTATAGATGATGCCACAAGATAAACCACTGCATCAATTTTTTCTTCATCTAATGGCTCTTTTAACTTTAAAAGCACCGAAACAGAAGGTGGTCTTGTTTCTTCAATAAATACCGAATCCTTTGGCAGAACGATCATTACCTTTGCATCTATAACTTCATTAAATTCTCTTATTGTTCTTGCAAGTTCTCCTTGTAATGCCCTTTGCCTGTTAAGCTGTTGAACAAATTCTGTGGTACCAAAATCAGCTTCATCAAAAACTTCATACCCAACACCGCTACCCTTGGGAAGCCCTGCTCCTGCCATGGACAATCTTACATCATATACATTATCAGCCGGAACAGTTATTGTGCCGCCACCTCCCTCAATACGATACGGCATTCTAAGTTCCTTTAATTTTTCAACTATTTGTGCCGCATCTTCAGTGGATAATCCTGTATATGCAGGTTTATACTCGACTTTATTAGCCCAGTAAAACATTACTACAAAACTTATTATTACAACAAACAACACCACTCCCATTATGATTTTTCGGATAAGCGGCATACTTTTAAAAATATTTATAATCTGTTCAAATACCTTGTTCATAATATCCACCAAATTTACTTGTGAACGGTTACTTAGGGAGTTGGAAAAAAATAATTATTCAAATTTTGTGCAGGCTTTTTGTT
>NBLS01000079.1 GCA_002084385.1 Desulfobacteraceae bacterium 4572_19 | reverse complement strand
TGAAAAATCACATTTCTTGGTCGTGAACGGTTACTTTAAGTTTAAAGAAAAGGTAAAAAATTTAACAGCAAGAATATACTAAGGTTTCGAGGATTAAAATTTTTGCCCGATACAGAAAATTGATGAATTGATAAAAAGAGGGGTTTACCTAACAGCTCGCACGCAATGGTAACTTTCCAAGCCATCCCAGTAAACACCTCCGCCACCAAAATGGACATTCCACATTGAATCAGAAGAGCATCTATCGGAACTCCAGCAGTATCTCTGTCTGATGTCAAATAAAGAATTAACATTTAAGCCACTTTCACCTGTATCGGAGTCTAACAAAGATACTAACTCATCAATAGTGGGAAGTCGCCAGTTATTATAACCTGCAAATTTTTCAGAATTTAATCTATTAACATAAATCCTTGCATCTTTATACACCAACTCCTCTTTGGAACCTGACTGTTGCCATATCAAACCGGTTGCACGGTCGGCAATGGTGCCATCTTCGTTATTGTGATAATCATTTGAAATGTACTCAGTTGGAAGACTGCCTTTTAAATGAAATACAATTTGCTTGTCGGCAGGTAGCACATCAACGGGGTCAGAGCGAAGAGAGTAATCTGATTTTAAGGTATTATTATTTTTAACTGCATTAAATTCCTGCTTACTGTTTTCTATCGCTGGTTTTTTAAATTTGCTTTCACCACAAGTTATACATACGCCTCTGTAATTACCATCTTTACAATCAAGACAGTTAAGATTACCGCAAATAGAACATTTCATGTAATCAGTATAAAGGCGTTTACCGCAAGAGTAACAAAATTTTTCTGTTTTTACATCAGCTGTTTCTTTGTTAGTTTCTACCTTGCTATGCTCTGACTTTTTTTCAACAGGAGTATCACAAAAAGGGCATGAAATCCAAAAAGGATCAATAAGTTTACCGCAAGAAGTACACTTATTTTTCTGTGGTATGCTGGTTGCACAAAACGGGCAGACTTTCCAATCTTTTTGCATCTCCTTCTTACATTTGTGACACTGCATTTTTACTCCCATTCCCTTCAAAATTAAGGGTAAGACACCTACTTAAAAATAACTTATACCCATTTACAAATAGATCGTATAATTTTTTATGTATCAAATTTAAATTGAGTTTTCAAGGTTTTATTAAGGTTCTATAAAAAAATAAGGTGCCCCGTTCACGAACAAGAAATGTGGTTTTTCGGTAATCTCACATTTGTAAGTGTTCATAAGTGCCTTATATCGCATAAATAGCTTGGTATATAATAGTTGCCCTAATATATGACAAGCTGTTTATGCGAAGATGAGGTGTTGTGAACGCTTACAAAAATAAATTGTATTTATTGAGTGTTGAGATTCGGAGATTGAGTTGTCAGTTGATTTTAATAAGGTGTTTTTAATTTAATTTTAAAAATATACTTGTAAAAAATAAAATAATATAGTAGGGAATGATAAATGTTAGTTTGGTTGTGGGGTTATTTAACTTTTTTTAACAGAACAGGAGGGTACAAATCGTGAAAATTACCGTAAAACTGAGTATTTTAGTTGTTTCATGTTTGTTGACAATGGGAATTATAACATCAGTAATTTCAATTTCTGCTTTAAAGAGTCAAGGAGAACTTGAGATATTAGAATCTGAAAAAATGTTATTAACTCTCAAAAAGGAAAAATTAAAAGAAGTTGTGCAGGCAGTTTGTTCGATAGTTGAGAAAACTGAATCCAAAGAAGAGGCAATTAAAATTGTTAAATCTATTCGTTATGGTGTTGGAAACAAAGGTTATCTATGGATAAATAGCATGGATAGACCTTTCTCAAAAATGATAATGCATTCGGTAGCTCCACAATTAGACGGTAAATTTTTAAATAATCCCAAGTATAACTGTGCCATGGGTAAAAAACAAAATTTATTTAGTGCAATGGTTGACGTTTTGTCGCAAAACAGTGGCGGTTTTGTACCATACGAGTGGCCAAAACCAGGGGATAAAAATAAACTTTTTGCAAAATTGTCATATGTTCAATTAGTTAAAAAATGGGATTGGATTGTTGGAACAGGTGTTTACATCGATGATATTGAGACTATGATTGATAAAAAAAGAGGTGAAGTAAATAGTAATGTAGGAAGTCAAATCTGGAAGACACTGATTGTTTTGATAATTATGTGTATGGCTGTTATTGTGGTAACTATTATTATATCAAGGAAAATAATTAAACCTCTAAAAGAAATTAATGTAGTATTGGAAAATATGGCAGAGGGAGATGGAGATCTTACCGCACGGCTTGAAGTGGTATCAAAGGATGAAACCGGTGAACTTGCAACATGGTTTAATATTTTTATTCAAAAGCTTCAAGGTATTATAAAAGATATTGCTAATAATACCAATGCACTGACAGCTTCTGCCGAAAATCTTTCAGGTCTTGCCACAAATATTGCTTCAGGTGCAAAAATAATGTCAAATAAATCAGATGTAGTTTCCGTTGCAAGCAGTGAAATGAGCGATAATATGAGTTCTGTTGCCAGTGCCATGGAAGAGGCTTCAACCAATTTGGAAGATGTAACATCTGCATCTGAACAAATATCTGAAACATTTGGTAAAATTACCCAAAGCACAGATACTGCAAGTGAAATTACAAGGGAAGCTGTTACTCAGGCAAAAAGTGCATCTGATATGGTGGAATCTCTTGGTAAGTATGCACAGGAAATCGGAAATGTATCAGAAACCATTGGTGATATCTCTTCACAAACCAATCTGTTGTCGCTTAATGCCACAATTGAAGCTGCCCGTGCCGGCGAGGCTGGAAAAGGGTTTGCAGTTGTTGCTAACGAAATTAAGGAACTATCTTCCCAGACAGCAACAGCCACCCTCGATATTAAAGATAAAATAGGTGATATTCAAAGTTCAACGTCAGGAACCATCACCGAAATTGAAAATATTTCTAAAGTAATTGATAATACCAATGAAATTGTTTCCACAATAACAACACATGTAGAAGAGCAATCTGCAACTACAAAGGAGATTGCAAATAATATTGCCCAAGTATCCCATGGTTTTATAGAAGTTAACAGCAACATATCCCAAGCATCAAAAGCAGGCCAGGATATTGCCAATGATATTGCGGATGTTAATCATGCATCCAGTGATATGGCTGATAAAAGTAGTGAATTAAAACAAAAATCTGAAGAGTTAAACCAACTCGTTGTGGATATAAATAAAATGGTTGTAAAATTTAAAGTATAAAATAATAGTAAGCGTTCACAAGCTGTTTATGCAATATAAGGCACTTGTGAACGCTTATAAGTGTGAGATTACCGAAAAATCACATTTTTTGTTCGTGAACGGTTATAAATAATATTTATAACCGTTCTCCAAATAATAAATTGTATTTATTGTTTGGTGAACTCTTATTCGCCATGGCAAGTTATATAAAAAAGCCTAAAAACCGATTGGAGTAATTCACATGACTAATAATGTAGTACAACTTAAAGAGGCGTTTAATGCCTTTGAAGACGCTATTTATATTATCAATAGTGATTACACTATCAAGTATATGAATAAAGCCATGATCCGATTGTTCGGAGATGGCAAAGGTATGAAGTGTTATGACTTGGAATTACACAAAACGAAACTCATACCGGGGAAATATTTATCCCAACCATAGAAAAAGCTTTTTACCATACAGAATTTCCCTTTATCAACTCTGATGGAACCAAATCAAAAATATCAATTTTTAGAGATATTACCCTTCAAAAAGAGCAGGAAGCAAAACTTAAAATATCCGAAGAAAAGTACCGAAGACTTTTTGATGAAAAAATGCTGGNNAAAAATATCAATTTTTAGAGATATTACCCTTCAAAAAGAGCAGGAAGCAAAACTTAAAATATCCGAAGAAAAGTACCGAAGACTTTTTGATGAAAAAATGCTGGTTGATGGAAAAATGTTGGAAAATAAGATGAAAAAAGCCCATGACTTTCTGGATAAAATTATAACATGTTCCCCCGATGCTATAATGGCTGCGGATTTAAAAGGGAATATTATTATCTGGAATCAGGGTGCAGAAGAGATTTTTGGATATAAAGCAAAAGAGGTAATTGGGAAAAAAAATATCAAAGGTGTATATTCTAAAGGCCATGCTCTTAAAGTTATGAAGATAATGAGAAGTGGCAATAATGGAGGAAAACTAAAATCTTATCCGCTAACAGCCCATAGAAAAACCGGTGAAATTGTTGAGGGCAGTTTATCTGCAAGTATTTTATATGATGAACAGGGAAATGAAATTGCAACGGTTGGAATATTTGTAGATCTTGGTGACAGGCTTAAAATGGCTTGAATTAATGAAAACCGAAATATCTCCCCAAAACAGGCGTAGAAAACTTCTCGATATGTCATTATCGGAAATAGTAAGGCTTGCTGACATGCTTAAAAAGATGCTCTCTTTTTCCAGACCTGATCAGGAAGAAAAATCAAATATTAATATAAATATTGTCCTTGAAGGGATAATACTGCTTTACGAAAAAAGACTAAAAGAAAATAGTATTAAACTCACATCATCTTTTGTAGAAAATCCAGGTTTAACCTATGCATCAAAAGACCAGCTCCGTCAGGTTTTCCTGAATATGATATCCAACGCTATGGATGCAATGCCCAATGGGGGTAGTCTATCTATCACAACAGCTCTTGAATCGGATAAGATTACAGTAATTATTTCAGACACCGGAGTTGGAATAAAAGATGAATTTAAAGAGAAGATATTTGACTCATTTTTTACCACAAAAACAGAAAGTGCCAAGGGTGTTGGCCTTGGACTTTCTGTATGTTATGGATTTATTAAGGATCATGGTGGAAATATTGAAGTTAAAAGTAAATATGGTAAAGGAACAAAATTTATTATCACCTTGCCTGTAAGTGTTTAAAAAAATAAGTAAGCGTTCATAATACCTCATCTTCGCATAAACAGCTTGTCATATTGTATAGGACAACTATTTTATGCCAAGCTACTTATGCGAATATAAGGCAATTGTGAACGCTTACAAATGTGAGATTGCCGAAAAATCATATTTCTTGGTTGTGAACGGTTAAAAAAATAAAAACCTCTTGACACATACAAATAACTATAATAACTATAATACATAAAATAACCATAAGTCAAAAGGAGGTATAGGGTATGGAAGATACGTTAACTGTTTTTACAGCAAGCAAATACTGTAATGTTTCGTCAAAAACAATTATTAACTGGGTTGAGTCTGGCCATATCAAGGCCTATAAAACCGTAGGGGGGCATCGCAGAATAAAAAAAAATGATCTGGAGCTGTTTATGAAGGATCAAGGTATTCCCATGCCTGACGAAGAACAGGTTGAAGGTACAAAGAAAATCTTGGTTATCGACGATGATATGATTATTGTTGAATCAATTGTTCAGGCATTGGAAGAAGATGAGTATAATTATGAAGTACTTTCCGCTTCGGATGGTTTTGAAGCAGGGTTACAGGTAAACCATTTTAATCCTGATCTTTTAATATTAGATATTATGATGCCGGATATTAAAGGATATGAAGTATGTAAAAAAATTAAATCCAATGAACAGACAAAACATACCAAAATCATTGTTCTATCAGCCTATCTTGATGAAGCAAAATTTAAACAAATGGAAGATAACGGTGCCGATTTATGTTTATCAAAACCACTGCCCCTTTCTCAGCTTAAAGAAGAAGTGGCAAAATTACTCGGATTAAAATAAAGAGGGGGACAAATCATGAACTTAAAAGAAGCCTTAAAGAAAAAGAGATTTGTCGTAACGTCTGAAGTTCAGGCACCGCTCGGGGACGATACTCCTGAAGAGATGGTTGAGCATTTAAATAAAGTGCGTGGTCGTGTTGATGGTGTGGCGATTTCCGAAGTTGAGTTAGAAGGTGTCGTCGGTGACAGTATTAAAACATGTGAGATACTGAACGAGAACAAGTTTAATGCTATTTATCAGACAACAACAAGGGATAAAAATCGTTATCAACTTCAAAAAGATCTAACTCTTGCCCATGAAACAGGGGTTGAAAATCTCCTTGTATTTACGGAAGATTATAGAATATCAGGGGATAGTCTTCAAGAATCAATGTTTTTCCATGTTGATTCAGGCAAAATAGCATCAGTTCTTGACCATATGAAGGAAGGTCAAACGATTGACGGCAAAGAATTGCCCAGCAAAATGGAGTTTGTTTTAGGGTCCGGCGTTGAAACACCCTTGGGAAAAAATGTACCAAAACGCGGAATGGAAGAGATGGAAGACATGATGAATGTAGGTACCGGATATTTTCTTACGACACCTATTTTCGATGTTGACCAATTTGCAAAATTTATGAAGCAGGTTGATACATTTAATGTTCCCGTAATTGCAGAAGTAATGATTTTACGAACCGCCGGTATGGGAAAATTTTTAAATCGTCATTTTAAACCCGGACTTGTTCCAGATTGGGCTATTAAAAAACTTTTACAAGCACCTGACCAATCAAAGGCAAGTATTGAACTTTTTGCTGATACTATCAAAAGCCTTAAAGATCTTTGTCAGGGGGTTCATATTATTACCATTGGGGGCGAAGATAAACTTGCAAATTACCTGAACGCAGCAAAATTAAAGTAATTTGGTATTTACATTGTAGTGTTATGGTCTTGTAAATACTCACAAACATCGTGTAGTTATTAATCCTTCTGATATTTTTTTATATTAAGATTTTAATTTTACATGGTATTTTCAAGTACTACTTGAAAATATCATGTAATTATTTAAATAGGTAATGTAATTCTGGCTCAACTGGAACTACTGATTACTTACAGAATTTATCTTCCCATAATTTATCTGTCAAAACATTTGAAAAGGTTGCTTAACGCATATATTGTAAATTGTGTAAGCGTTCACAATACCTCATCTTCGAATAAACAGCTTGTCATATAATAGTTGTCCTATATATGACAAGCCGTTTATGCGAAGATGAGGTGCTTGTGAACGCTTACCATTTTTTCCAATAAAAATATTAATATTGGGAGAGCATTTAACTTCTAATTGATCAAAGGTTGTGAAATTCTCGAATTTAACTTTTGTGATCATATCTAATCTCCTGTATGCGGTAATATATAGAGCCTACGCATAAACTCATATGTTGCATATGTTTTGCTCGTATTATTGTCACCGCAAATAAGGGTTCACAAAAAAATAACTTGTACTTCTTAAA
>NBLS01000078.1 GCA_002084385.1 Desulfobacteraceae bacterium 4572_19 | reverse complement strand
AAAACTTCAATTTTATGAACAACATAAAGTCGAAGAGTATTATGTTTACGATCCTGATCATATTATTTTTAGTGCATGGATTCGCTCAGGTGAAAAACTTTGTGTTGTGGAAAATACCCACGGCTGGTCAAGTCCTCTCTTAAATGTTCGTTTTGAAATCATAAATAATGAGCTACAAATTTTTACGCCAAATGGCAAAAAATTTCTTTCTCCAGTAGAGATAAATCAAAGGGCTGATGCTGAGTATCAAAGGGCTGAAACTGAAGCTCAAAAAGCTAAAATTGAATTTCAAAGAGCCGAAACTGAATCCCAACGGGCTGAGGCTGAATATCAAAGAGCCGAGGCTTTATCTGATAAACTTAGAGAGTTAGGGATAGTTATGTAAATATCATAAACTTAAGGGAATTTGTAATATACAGACCTCGTAATTAACACACTATATTTATAGTTAAAAGTCAGTAATTACAGGGTTACGTCTGTTTTTTGAACATTCATAACATCTGTTATTATTACATCTATGCTATATATTGTGCTTGCAAATATAAGTATCGCAATATATAGAATTAAATTTAAATACATGTACAATTATGTCTAGTTTATACTCTGGAAAGGGGTTGATTTTACGAGGTCTGAATATAAGGGATGTAGAAAAAAATAATTACCCCTTTTGTTTGTCTTTTTACCCATCTTCTGCGTTGTGATAACAGGTACATAGCACGCTATGCACCTGTCATCACGCCTTGAAGATGAGCAAAAAGCCTGCACAAAATTTGAATAATTATTTTTTTCCAACGCCCTAAGTATAATACCACTCCTTGAAAGAACTCTTACCAACAACATATTATTTTTTGGTGAACCCTATGGAAGATGAAATTAAAAAAGAGTAAGTTTCAGTTCATAACGTGTACTTTTAAGTTTACCTGTTTTTGTAAAAATTCCTTTACCAACCAAATCTTTTAAATCCCTTGTTGCTGTTGCTGACGTGGTTTTGACAATTGACATATAATTTTTAGCACTAAAGCCCCCGAAAAATCCCTTTGGCCCTTCTTTAAAAATCTGTAATACAGCTTTCTTTTGTCTTGTATTTAGAAGTGTTTCGTAAGTATTAAAAAATTTTGCCTTGGCTAATATAAAATCAAACTGTTTTATTGTCTGTTTCTGTGCTTCAATAATGGTTTTGCCAAAGTAATAAAGCCATGGCGTGATTTGATTATTTTTGTTTTGCATCTTTAAAAAATTATAATAATCTTTTTTCTTATCACTGATGGTTGAAGATAAAACTATAAGAGTCGGTTTTCCTAAACTTTGGGATAGTGTCTTCTCGGTTAAAGCTCTGCCTATACGTCCGTTACCATCTTCAAAAGGGTGAATTGTAACAAAATATAAATGTGCTATACCAGCTCTAATTAATGGCGGTAACGATGTTTTTCCACCCGGGGCTGTTTTATTAAACCAACTTACAAACTGATTCATTTCTTTTGGGAGTGCAGTGGCTGGCGGAGCAATAAAATGAATTTTTGGTTTATCAATTCGTCCGGATACCACTCGCATATCATCATCACTTGTGCGATATTGTGCTCTTTGTAAATCTGTTCTTCCATTGAATAATTTATCATGCCAATTATAAAGTGTTTCATTGGTTAAAGGAGAGTTGAAATTAGTGTATAAATCGTTCATCATCATTGCTATACCAGCTTCTTTAGGTTTTATACTACCGTGTAAATATTTTTCCCCTATACCAAACTCTTTGCAGATAGATGATTGAAGGCTATCCCTATCTAAAAACTCACCTTCTATTTCAGAAGTTTTTAAGGCTTCATTGCAGATAATTTCAACTCTTAGATCATTTCGATCCTCTTTAGAAAGGTGTCGCATAACACCAATGGAGATGCCAGACTCTTTGGCATATTCGTTTTCCAGTGGATCTAATTGTTGCCTGTTATAAGAAAAAATCGGCCAATCGTTTTGCTGCCAGTTCCAGTTTTTCAGTTTCATAATCTATAAACCCTTAGTATTATTTTGTAGTATTGTCAGGTGGCTTCTAAATTTATACATCAAAATATACAGTTATTTGATGTATAAAACAATGATTTATACATCAGTTTTGTATTTTTTTATTTTTATCAAATAATATTCTCAAAAAAATTACAATATTTTTCTTGACAGATTAGAACACTCCTTGATACAAAGTATGTGCGGTCGGAAATTCTACATTATAGCAAATCAACATGATAATATAATTTTTTTAGCAAGAAAGTATAAAAATATAATAGATATCTCAATTTTGAAAGGGTAAAGCAATGAGCAGTCCAACTGGCAATAACATTGGAGTTGAATTTTCTAAAGTGGAAGAACAACACAGACAGATGTTTGAAGCATTTATCAGAGTGGAAAAAGAACATTCAGAAATGAGTGATGCCTTCAGCAAGGTGGAGGGGCAACACATTGAAATGCAAGACCAACTCAAAGAGATAAAAGAGATGTTAGAAAATATTTCAAACAGACTTCCTTCAGATAAACCGTCAAATAATTAATTTCAGTAACCGTTCACGGACAAGAAATGTGATTTTTCGGTAATCTCACATTTGTAAGCGTTCACAAGGTGTAACGAAGAAGTTGTATTGAAAAATACTTGATGAATGTACAGCAAAATAAAGTTATTTATGATGTTCTGTAAAAACAGTGTTTTTATTTGACATTGCCTGATTACTTAATATGTTATGAACAGGGAGTTTATAAGGAGCTTGTTGTGGTGGATAGTATGCCACGACTAAAAATACTAAAAATAAAAGTTTTTGTAATACAACTTTTTTCAGCTTTTTTGGGACTTTCATATAAATCTTATTTACGTTAAGGAGGCTAATCATGAGAATTAACAGTAATGATCCTGTAGCACTTTATCAAGTAAACAAGCCAGTTCAGTCAGAGGATGCACGGCAGGCACAAGAAGAATTGCCACAGGTTACTGAAAAACAAAATGAGGGTGCTTACACTGTTGAGCTATCAGATGAGGCTGTAAAAAGTTCTGCTGAAACGCTTAATACACAAAGAGAGTCTATCGTAGCCAAAACAGCCTCCTCGCCGGATGAACAGGAAAATGCAAGAAGAATGGTAAACCTGATTGCATAATATGCGTTCTGTCTGATAAACGTTTACTTATTTTTAAATTTGGAGAAAGGTATTATAACGGGAGCTATAAATGCTTGCTTATTCTAACAATATCAGTATGAAGCCTACAGATGTATTCTCACAGGGTATTGTTATGTATTCTGCCAACAACTCACCGGATTCAACAAAAACCAACTCCAATTCGGAAGTAGAAAAACAATCTCAGACCAATGCTCAGTCAAGTTACAGCGTTAAAATTTCTAAGGAAGCACGTTTATTAGATGCCACCTATTCTCAAGAAAAAGAGCAACTTGAAATTGAATATAACAGGAAAAAGCAACTTCTATTATCACAGTACAATCAGGATCAACAGAGATTACAAAATAAAATTATTGCGTAGCCTTCCGGAAAGATTCTATTTTATATGAAAGTCCCTGAAAAAGCTGTATTACAAGAAATATGATTTTCCGGTAATCACCACAGCCTGGGTGAAAACCATAAAAAGCAGTGCTTGTAAATCGTGTGAATCCAGAGACAAATGCAGTACTATGGGCGGTGGCAAAGAAATAATAGTAGAAACAATCAACACAGCCAATGGAAAACTCAACGATAATGTGGTAATTGGTTTTAACTCATCTTCTCTTTTTAAACTCTCCTTTTTACTGTATGTTTTTCCTATCCTTTGCATGATCGCAGGTGCTGCCACAGGAGATATGCTTGCAACATACAGCAATAATGACAACTCGCTTTCGATACATAGGAAAAAAACTTGCCCCCAAAAAAAAATACAAATCTGAAGTGATTAAAATTATTAACCGTAAAAACATATAAGCGATTATCCTCCCTCTGATACCTACTCAATACAACTATTTTCATTTTTTATTAAAATATTAAAAAAATAACTTGAATCTTGATAAGCCCTTTTTTGCAAGTCTTATCTCTCTTTGAAAGGATTGTTGGAATGACTTCTAAGAAAGAGTTACAACTGGCTTATATCATAATGGCTATCCTGTTACTTACAGGTGTCGTATGCTATGCAGCCTTTCCGCCACCGGCACCGGATGAAAAAGTTAGAATAGTATTTCGTAATGTTGCCGGAAAAGTGTTGTTTGGTCATCAAACACATATAAACGATTATGATATTGAGTGTGGCACCTGTCATCACAACCTTGAAGATGGTGATGATGAAACATACAACTGCGGTGAATGTCATGAAACCGAAAGTGATGATGAAGATGTTCCTAACTTAACGGATGCTTTACATTCACAATGTATTGGATGTCATGAAGAAGACTCAGGACCTACTGAATGTGCGTCTTGTCATGCCATGTAAAATAAATTGTGTTTCATTTAAAGGTAAGTGTAATATTTAATTTTTCATATGAGAGTTCATAGAAAAGCTATATTGCAAAGACTTTCATTTTTTGTTGTGGCGTACTATTCGCCATGGCGGTTATATGAAAGTCCATAGAAAAGCTACTTTATAAAGACTTTCATTTTTCGTTGTGGCGTATTATTCGCCGTGGCGGTTTATAAATAACCATATGCTGCATAAAAAGAAGGTTCTCTTATGATAAAAAGATCTTTTTTGGGAATACGCGAGCCGGTACTTAAATATGATCAACTTGGGGCAAGTCCCCCGAAACCTGAAAGAAACGCTGATTACAGTTGGCGACAAAGTGATCACCGGTAAAAAAATCACCCTTTATGATGGTGATGAAAATTATGTAATTTCTCCTGTAACCGGTACAATTACATCAATCCTGCCCTATTCTGGCAACTTTGGTCAGAAAGGCACTTCAATTTGTATAGATACGAGTACAAATGAAGAAATCGATAAACATTTTGAGGAATACAAAAATGCATCATCAATTCAAAGTGCTGATGATTTTTTGCAATGTATTCCTGGAATGCCACCACTAAAACTCCTCCTACAATCAACAATACAAGCAAAAACAGTTGTAATTTGCGGTGCAGATCTCGATCTTTTGTCAACAACAAGACAATATGCTGTTACCTCTATGATTGATTCTATAATTAAAGGTATAAGTGTCCTTACAAAAATTTCAGGGGGAAGTAAAATAGTTTTGGCACTACCGGAAACCATGTCAATGCCGGGTAAATTTCCTAATGTAAAAACAATTTCAATAAGTTCAAAACACCCTGCCGCTCTTCCGCACATGATAACAAAACAACATTTTAACACAATTATCCCCGAAGATAAAACCTGTGAAGAGATGGGATTTTTCTTTTTTTCTGCTGAATCGGTTGCTGCCATTGGAGATGCATATACAAATGGGCAAATTCCACTTTCCAAAATTGTAACCGTAGTAAATAAGAACGGCAATAAGGAGATGATTTCAGCCAAAATTGGCACCCCAATTGGTGAAATATTTAAAGGATTAAAAATTTTCGCTAACGAAAAAGACAAAATCATCATCAACGGTCCCATGACAGGTTATTGTGCTTACACCCTTGAACAACCTATCATGCCAGATACAGATTCCATTATTATCCAAGACAGAGACAAGGTGATATCTTCATCCGACTATGCTTGTACTAACTGTGGCAAGTGCATCAGGATTTGTCCTGCGAATGTTCCGGTAAACCTTCTTGTCAGATTTCTGGAAGCCAATGAGCTTGAAGAAGCGGCAGACCAATACGATCTACACTCATGTATCGAATGTGGTCTTTGCAGTTATGTGTGCATTTCAAAAATCCCAATCTTTCAATATATTAAAATTGCAAAGTTTGAACTTGCGTTAATGGATTCAGAAAATGCAATGGAGGAGGAAAATAATGATTAACAAAATCAGGTTTGTTGTTTCGCATGCTCCTTTTTGGCATGACGGAGAGAGAATCAATATTAAGCACATCAATATAATACTTGTGTGCCTTATTGCATCAATACCGGGGATCAATACTTATGGTATGCCCGCTGTTGGTGTTATAACTCTTGCTATGGCAACTGCCATGGGCTGGGAACTTTTATTAAATTTTATTACAAAACGACCGGTTACCATAGGTGACGGTAATGCCGCACTTATCGGACTTCTTTTTGCCATGCTCTGCCCTGCCACTATGCCATGGTGGGCAATCATAACAGGAACATTTGTAGCTATTGTAATTGGTCAACAAATTTTTGGAGGGATAGGAGCCAACCCTTTTAATCCCACCCTCGTAGGAATAGCAATCCTTGTAATATCATGGAGTGTTTTATTCGACTTTGAATATGCACTTGAAAATTATGATACAAACTTTGTTATGGCTTATCCATTAACTACTCTAAAATATTTTGGAGTATCACAAATGGACGTGTTTAATTTACAAGATTTATTTATGGGAAAACAAGCAGGTGGCATTGGAGCAACTTGTGGCATTCTCTTAATTGTAGGTGGCATCTATCTAATTATTCGTGGATTTATCCGCTGGGAAATATCCGTATCATTTATCCTCGGCATACTTATTACAGCATATATTTTTAACCTATGTGCCCCTGATAAATACGCTAATCCACTAATTCATCTTCTTACCGGCTACACACTTATTGGTGCCTTTTTTCTTGCAACCGAAGATTCCTCTTCACCTGTAAACTTTATTCCCATGTTAATATACGGAGCAGGTTGTGGTATTATGACTATTTTAATACGAAATATCGGTGCGTATGAAGACGGTGTTGTTTTTGCCATTCTGCTTATGAACCTTGTTAATCCGCTTATTGATAAAATAAGGCCAAAAGCTATGGGAAAGGTGGTATAATATGCGTGAAATGATTAAAATGGTCGTAGTTTTAACTATTCTCAGTTCACTTTCCGGTGGATTACTTGC
>NBLS01000077.1 GCA_002084385.1 Desulfobacteraceae bacterium 4572_19 | reverse complement strand
TTACCTTAATTGATACTATAGACCGTCAGATAATTTCACAAGGCGTAGCGAAAAAGCCCTAAGATATTGTGATGGCATACAGCGAAATGAAATTATTTATGTGACGGTCTATATGAATGCTGAATCTGAATTGCAGGTCAAAGAGCATAACCTATAGACTATCACATAATTAAAATCAGCATTCATAATTTATAAATTATTTCACACACATCGTTTTAAAATATTTTTTTCCTTCACGGTCAATTCGTTCCACACCATGAATATCACTTTCATACCCCGGAAAAATATTTTCAAAGTCCTGGCGAGCCATAAGATAATCAAAAATGGGATCGGCTTTTTCGTTCATAATCTCTCCACCCATCATAACAGGAATACCGGGAGGATATGGAACTGTCATTACAGCCGGAATTCTACCCTTCATATTTTTTAATTCTACATATTCAACGTTTTTTCGCACCACTTCGTGATATGCTTCTGCAGGTTTCATTGCCTGATCAGGTATTACCTGAAACGCCGCCTGCATTTTATCCAACATTTTATGCTCTTTATAATAACTATGAATTGCATTACAATGATCTTTTAACCCAACCTTGCCATATGCTTCAGGATAACTTTGCACCAGATCCGGCTGAACCTGACTCAATGGTGCATTTGTATCATAAAGTTCTTTAAACTTTAAAAGAGCAGACAATAATGACCCTTGTTTTGCCTTGGTTGTACCTATGGAATTAAGCATTAAAAAGGAGTAATAATCTGTTTTTTCACAAACAATTCCATGATTAATTAAGTAGTTGGTTACAATGGATGCAGGAATACCTTCATCACTCATAATACCATTACTATCTAATCCTGGAGTTGTAAAAGTTAATTTAATCGGATCTAACATTGCATAGGAATCTTCAATATTATCAAAACCATGCCAGTTATCATCTGCTCTAATTTCACTTCTCCATTAAAATCAACTTTTTGAGGCTGCCACATTTCAAAAAACCAATCGTTATCAGCTTTCATTCCCTTAAAAATTTTAGAAACTTTCTGACGAAGTAAAACAGCTTCCATAATGGTATCGCTCATCAAAATTTCACCACTGTCGTCCATCATTTTGGTTGCAACGTCTAACGACGCAATCATGCTATATTGGGGAGATGTTGAGCCATGCATCATATAAGATTCATTTAACTCATCCCGATTAATTTTTACATGACTTCCATGTCTTACATGAAGCATGGATGCTTGGGAGAATGCAGTTAGAAGTTTATGGGTGGAGTGGGAACCTCAACACTTTTTTTAAGCTGTTTTTTTATATTAATAACATTATAGCAAATACCATCATATGTAGAATTAGTAAGGGCGGACATTTTTACACTGTTTTTTTTCAATTTTTCTGGAATAAGTTTATTCTCTTCTATTTTGGTACGAATAGATTTTTCAGAAAATTCAGATAATCGACATGGTCCAATTATTCCGCGTTTATTTCGGCGTGGCACCATATAAAGGGGATACGCTTCTGTTATAACCATTGCATAATTTAAAGACTTATGACAATTACGATCCACAAAAGCTATATCATCACGAACAAGCTGACTTCGCCAGATAATCTGATTTACATTGGAAGTTCCATTTAAAATATAGTACGTCTGATCAGAACCAAATACACGGGCGGAGTTATTTTCAGCATCACCCACAACCCCACTATGATCAAGCAGGGAGCCTAATTCCGGTACAGATATGGAAAGATCAGCCCTGAAAACATTTTCTCCGTAAAATTTATCCCATATGTCCCGGTGTATGCCATGCGTATTTATAGGCTTCTGCATATTTAACCATCTCTCCAAAAAATACAGGATATACACTTTTAACATATTCAAGCAGTAATGTTTCAATACGTCCTGCAAGAAATTCTGAAGTATCAGCGGTTTTCCAAAGACAATCATTAATGTTTTTATAAACATGGGTTGGAATTTTTTCTATACTTAAACGGTCTGTTAATAATAACACAGGTATTTGCTTATTACGTAGCCGTATTGCGTCAAGTAAAACTTCAGGAGGCATTTTTTCATTTGAATCTTCTTCCGGCAAATCCCAGTCGATAACAACAGCACCAAGATCAGCCCTTGAGTTAAAAATCTCAATTGCATCTTCATAATTATATGATGGAATAACTGTGCATTCCTGACTATCTGTTAACTCTTCTTCAAGTTCCCGAAGCCTTAAACCTTCGTCATTTAACATCTCAAACTGTCCGGAAACAATTAAAACTGGCCAGGTATGTTTTGTAATTTTCATGTTTTTCTCCTTTACGTTAATTTTATACGAAAGTCCCAATAAAATGCCGTACTATAAGGACTTTCATTTTTTGTGGTGGTTATATAAAAAATCTAAAATTATACTGTTTTCGGTTTAGTTAATACAATTGAATATACAGCAATAACAACCATTACCATCGTTATTACAAGCCATAGTTCATCAAGTGTTGCTGATACAAACGCTGTAATTATAAAAATAGAGGAACAAAGAACGATAATATTATTGGATATTGATTTTTTTCCTTCCTCTTTATCTTTCTTAATCAAAGCAATTCCTGACCAAAAGTAAGGAAAAAGTAAAAGAAGTACAGAAAGGGTAACGGTAATATTAAATGCGGCTTCAACATTGCTTCCTAACATCATAAGCATAAGTTCAACAATTGTCATAATTATACCGTTAATCACAAGCCCCTTGCTGTTTATACCGTATTTATTGGTATAAGAGTACGCTTTGGGCAAAAAACCTTTATCTGCACTTGTTTTTGCTGCACTTGCAGAAGAGAGATTCCATACAAGAAAGCTGGCAATACAAGCTACTGCCATAAGGGCAGAAACAAAATCCCCAACAATTTTAGAATTAAAGATATGTTCCATACAAAGGGCAAAAGAGGCTGGTGCAGCTTCAATAGCTTTAGCGGTAAACATTCCTTCTATTACGGTGGTGGAAAGAATATAGATAATCGCAACAATAATAAACCCTGCAATAGTTGCGATGGGTACATTTTTTTGTGGATTTTCAATTAATTCACTATTTGTAGCTACACTCTCAACACCCACAAAAGAAAATATTAAAATTGCAAAACCAGACATTATTGCAGACCCTGTTCCCAAGCCTGATACATTCCAGTTTTGTTGAAAAAGTGCAGGTTGAAAATCAAACCACCCCACAGTGGAAGTAATAATAACAGATATTAATAATAAGGTAACGGTTGCTGATACAACTTTTGTGATAATACCAACACCTCGCAGTGATAATAACACAAACAGCCAGATTAAAATAATAACTGTAATTCCCAAAACAATAGGATGGTTTAAAGCAGGCATAAAAAATGCCAGATAACCGAGACCTGCAATCAGAATCGATACGTTTGAAATCAAGTTGCCATAAACGTAGAAAAAACCACTTTTGGCTCCAAGCAGTGGATTAACATAAGATGCAAGAGCAGTAGGGCTTGGATCGGTAAAACGTCTGCCGGCTCTTACATAAACAAGTGTTAAAAAAAGTGCTCCGATTGTTACAAGAATAAATGAAATCAGTGTAATTGAGCCGGTGGCTGCAAGTTGTTGTGGCAGGGCAATTATTCCACTGCCTGCCAAACTTGATACAATTAAAAAAATTGCACCGACAAGTCCCAGTTTCTTTGATTTACTATCCATCTTTTGTTTCTCCTCCTTTTTTTGTATGAAAGTTTTCATAGGATATCAAGCCGCAAAAACTTTCAATTTTAATTATGACGAAAAATTCGTCAGTGTGGTTTTTATATGAAAGTCCATAGAAAAGCCATATTGTAAAGACTTTCATTTTTTGTTGTGGCGTATTATTCGCCGTGGCAAGTTATATAAAAATAAATTCAACAGATAATGACAGCTAACACATCAGTCACTTTTATAAAAGCTTTTTTTTAAGTATGAATCTTTTGAATACGTCGATAAAAATCAAGGTGTGCCTAATCAAATGGGAACCGATATCCACCTGATTCATTTGGATAATCAAATATCCATTGAATTAATGCATATGCCATGACTAAGGGGTATTATCGAAATGGCTCGTTTGCAGCTTTCCACTTTGAAGACTTTCTATGATTTCACCAATATCATGGCAATTATGGTTGATTTTTTGCTCAAGATATTTAGCCTGCCGTCTCAGTATTGGCCGGATATTAAGCTTTCGTAATCGTTTTTGAAGATTGATGTAATCATTGTTTAATAAGTTTGTAAGCGTTCACAAGCACCTCATCTTCGTATAAACAGCTTGTCATATAAAAGAACTTGTCTTGCCTGAAATAGCCAGACTCCAATTAACACTGGATATGATTTTGAATAAACTGGATATTTTACCACAGGAAACGGTAGAACCAATTGAAGATGTTCAGAGTGTAGAAACTGAAAACATACAGGATGATACATCATGCTTTAAAATCGAGAATTCATAATCTTATCATAAAATTATGAGGCCAGCTATTGACAGAGTGTCATACAGGTTGATACATTGCAAAGTAGATATTGCGATATTTAACAGACACAATAAGAGGAGGGGCGATGCTCGTAACAAATATAGAATATGATAAAATGATAGAGGATTATAATTTTAAAGATTTTCCTGAAATTGAAAATGAAATTCGAGAAAAATGTACTGATCGGTTTAAAAACCATTCTGAACCATCAGAAAACAAATTAATAGGAAACCGACCAGGAAGTAAATCTTTGCAAATAGCCAATAATTTTTTTGGAGATATATAATTGGATTCCTTTAATGATAATATTGACCATACAAAAAAGCGTCTTAAACGAAAAGAATATTTTGATGTTTGTTTGAAAGCCTTTATGAAGACATATCCTAGTAGAGTAGTATATAATAATAAAATTGCAGAAAAAATAAATAAAGCGTATTGGGATTTTGCTATAAAAAAAATCAGGGTTTTAATGCAATCACCTAATGAAAGAATAGATCATCATAAAATTATTTCAGGAACTCAATGTGCTATTATGACGAGTTGTCTTTTGAGAACAGAAGATACTTTTTATATAAAATTTCAAAGTGAGGAAGCAAGAGAGAATAATACAATACGAAAATTAAATGCGGATTTTGCTTTATACGTAGCTTTAGATATTTTGGAGCAATGGAATGAAATTGATATCACTCCTTTAAAAAACCGGAAGAACTTCTTACATAACCATGTACTCTGGCTAAAAGAGGTTACAGTAGTTAAAAAGGGAAAAACTTCCTTTCCATTTTTTGCCATTTCTCAACTATGGTATTTAGCAGAGGAATTATGTATAAGTGTCAAACCTGTAGCTTACCGATAAAAGTCAATTTTATTATCATAAGAATTTTGCCGGAAATAATAAAGTGACAAACGGCTTTCATAAATTTATGAAACCTGTATGTAAACCGTTGTCCTTGCCTCATTTGATAAGTTTATCAAACGAGCTTTAATCCTGAACAAGGAGCTTAAAAAAAACAAAAGCGTTCACAAGCACCTCATCTTCGCATAAACAGCTTGTCATATATAGGACAACTATTATATG
>NBLS01000003.1 GCA_002084385.1 Desulfobacteraceae bacterium 4572_19 | reverse complement strand
GACATGTTAGAGTTGGGTTCACAAGCCGAATCTTTGCACAGAAGTATAGGTGCATTTGCTGCCCAACAAAACATTTCCAAACTTTTTTGCATTGGAGATTATGCATGGGCAACAGCAGAGGAAGCCATAAAAAAAGGTTTTGACAAGGAGAGTGTTACCACAGGTTCCAAAGAAAAAATTATGCCCATGTTAGAACAACTTATCATTAATAAAGCCATGCAAAAAGAGGGGCAAGAAGATGGGCAAAAAAAAGGGATAGAAAAGGAGTATAACGAGAAACAAAACGATCATCAAAAAACCGAATCAAAAGATTGGATCTTGATAAAAGGTTCAAGAAAAATGGCTATGGAGAGTATTATTCACTATCTAATTGGAAATAAGGAATAAGGAAACTAAAAATGCTTTATCACTTTCTATACCCACTACATACAGAAATAACATTTTTTAACCTTTTCAGGTATATTACATTCCGTACAATTTATGGTGGACTTACAGCATTTCTTATCTGTTTTCTATTAGGACCCTTTGTTATACGACAACTTTCAAAAATGCAGGTAGGACAGTTTATCAGAGATGACGGTCCTGAAAGCCATCTAAAAAAAGCAGGCACTCCCACCATGGGCGGAGTTTTAATTATCTTTTCCATAGTTATTTCAACCCTTCTCTGGACGGATCTTTCCAATCCATATATTTGGATAATTATGCTTACAGTCGTTGGTTATTTCGCCATAGGTTTTACAGACGACTATCTTATGCAGGTAAAAAAACGTAGCAAAGGTTTAAGTGCAAAGGGAAAGATTTCACTGCAAATATTACTTGGACTTATTATTGGCTACCTTATTTATTTATGCCCGGGATTTGACACCCACGTTACAGTTCCATTTTTCAAAACAGTTTCACCAAATCTTCATTTTGGATATATATTTTTTGCAGCTTTTATTATTACAGGAACATCAAATGCTGTAAACCTTACCGATGGCCTTGATGGTCTTGCAATAGGACCTATCGTTATAGCATCCGTAGCTTATATGATTTTTGCCTATGTGGCAGGCAATATTAAAATTGCAAATTATCTTCAAATTAATTTTGCTCCAAATTGTGGAGAAGTAGCTATAGTTTGTGGAATTATTGCAGGTGCAGGTCTGGGGTTTTTATGGTTTAATGCCCATCCGGCACAGGTGTTTATGGGGGACACAGGTTCCCTTCCCCTTGGTGCAATACTTGGTGCTATCGCTGTTATTACAAAACAAGAGATACTGCTTATTATTGTCGGAGGACTATTTGTAATGGAAGCCCTTTCGGTAATTTTTCAGGTAATTTTTTTCAAAATCACAAATGGAAGAAGAATTTTTAGAATGGCCCCTATTCATCATCACTTTGAATTAAAAGGCTGGAAAGAACCAAAGGTAATTGTACGTTTTTGGATAATTGCCATTATATTAGCAATTATCTCTTTAAGCACACTAAAAATAAGATAAATGTTATGGTGTAAATGCTTTAAATTTTGTTAATTTTTATGTAAAAGTCTCCATAAAATGCTGTATTTTAAAGACTTTCATTTTTTGTTGTGGCGTATATCATTCACCATGGCAAATTATATGAAAGTATCTGTAAAACGCTGTATTATGAGAACTTTCATTTTAGTTATGGCATATTATCGCCATAACAAATTTTAAAAAACAGGTAGAATTTTAAGGGTTAGATGCAAATATCAGGAAAAAAAATAACTGTCGTAGGCCTTGGAAAAACGGGGGATGCCCTTGCTCGTTTTTTATTAAAACATAAAGCCTGTGTAACTATTGCAGACAGAAGAGATGAGCAGGAACTTAAACCTGAAATTTCCAACATGCGAAATATGGGGATTACTGTTGAAACAGGAGAGCATAAACTTGAAACATTTGAAAATGCTGATTTGATTATATTAAGCCCTGGTGTACCACATACAATATCACCGATTTTATCAGCATTAAAAAAAGGCGTGCCCATTACCGGTGAAATTCAGTTTGCATCTGATTATATTAAGGAACCTATTATTGCCATTACCGGTACAAACGGCAAAACTACAGTAACCACACTTATAGGAGAGATGTTAAAAAAATCAGGTCTTAAGGTTTTTACAGGCGGTAATATTGGTACTCCTCTTATTGAATATGTAAATGATAATATAAAAGCCGATGTGATTGTTCTCGAAGTCAGCAGTTTTCAACTTGATACAATAACCACATTTAATCCTAAAGTAAGCGTTCTTTTAAATATATCAAAGGATCATCTTGATAGGTATGATACCTATCAGGACTATATACTTTCCAAAAGTAAAATATTTAAAAATAATAGTACTAAAAGTGTCGCAGTTGTAAGTGGTAAAGATGCAAATGTTCGCAAAATTGCCGAAAAGCTTAAAGGAGATGTTTTATTTTTTAACGGAAAAAAAGAAGATGAAAAAGGTGCAAGTTACAAAGAAAATAAAATTATTCTAAATATGTTAGATGGCAAAATAAAAGAGCTTACAACAACTGATATTAAAATTGCAGGTCACCATAATATAGAAAATATTGCAGCTGCTGCACTTGCTGCACTTAAAGTTGGCGGAAAAATTAGTGCCATTGAAGAAACAATAAAAGATTTTAAAGGACTGCCCCACCGTGTGGAGTTTGTAACCACCATTAACAATATAAATTTTTATAACGACTCCAAGGCAACAAACACCGGTGCTGTTGAGACTGCACTTAAATGCTTTGATACTCCAATAATTCTTATTATGGGTGGACGAAAAAAAGGGGGGGGTTACTCTTCTCTTCATAAAAGCATACAAAAAAACGTAAAAAAAATTTTTGCAATAGGAGAAGCAAAAGAACTTATTTACTCAGATCTTATAAATATTGTTCCTGTAACTTGCTTGCCGACTTTAAATGAGGCAGTAAAACAAGCATTCCAAAATGCAGTTTCAAAAGACATAATTTTACTATCTCCATCGTGTTCAAGCTTTGATAGTTATACAAGCTATGTCCAACGAGGAGAAGATTTTTGTAGTATTGTTCAGGGTTTAAAAATGGAAAATATTAACTCTAAAAAAGATAGGGAAATTTTAACATGACAGAATACACTCCTTATAAATCTTTATTTACATTTGATTTAAAACTAATGTTACCTGTGATGCTTCTAACAGGAATAGGAGTTGCCATGGTTTTTAGTGCAAGTTCTGTTATTGCTCTGAAAGATTATCAGGACAGCTTTTATTTTTTTAAAAAACAATCCATTTTTGCATTGGCAGGATTATTTGTCATGATAGTATGTAGCAATATACCATACAAAATTTTTAAACATTTAACGTATCCCATTTTGATTTTTTCAGTAATTCTTCTTCTTGCCATTCAATTTTCAGGGTTTTCCCACTCTGCAGGTGGTGCTGCAAGATGGCTTCGGTTTGGTTCTTTTACAATTCAACCAGCCGAATTTGCAAGATTTGCCATGATATTATATCTTGCATATTCACTTGCAAAAAAAGAAGAAGATATAAAAGATTTTTACATAGGTTTTTTGCCGCATATTATAATCCTTGCAATTTTTACAGCACTTTTTCTTCTCCAGCCGGATTTCGGTTCAGTTGTAATTATGCTGATTATCACATGGATTATGATGTTTGTTGGAGGAATTCGCTTATTGCATCTTACTATCCCCTGTTTATTTATATTACCGGTAGCCTACTTTTTAATTATCTCCTCTCCTTACAGAATGAAAAGAA
The DNA here is from genome assembly GCA_002084385.1 of Desulfobacteraceae bacterium 4572_19. The sequence continues at coordinate 8,864 of NBLS01000003.1, read as the reverse complement.
TAACTTCTTTTTTAAATCCATGGGATTATCCTACAACACAAGGGTATCAAATTATCCAATCCCTTCTTGCATTTGGAACCGGTGGTTTGCTCGGCAAAGGAATTGGCCAGGGATATCAAAAACTATTTTATCTTCCTGAACCACATACAGATTTTATATATTCGGTAATAGGTGAAGAGTGCGGATTATTGGGAACCCTTGCAATTATAATTTTGTTTGTACTTATACTTTCAAGGGGAGCTGTTATTGCTGCAAATTGCAAAGATAGATTTGGAGCTCTTCTCGCAACCGGAATAACAGCATCAATTAGTTTACAAGCGGCTGTCAATATTGGTGTTACGTTAGGACTACTTCCCACAAAAGGACTTGTACTTCCCTTTTTAAGTTATGGGGGATCTTCTCTTATAATGAGCATGGCTGGAATAGGAATACTTATTAACATTGGGGAAAATGGGAAAAAGAATGGATAATACATCTCCTGTAAATATAATAATCACCGGAGGAGGAACAGGGGGACATCTTTTCCCGGGGATTGCTATTGCTGAAGAGTTTAAATTACAAAACAGCAAAAACAACATACTTTTTGCGGGAACCGGTAACCAATTTGAAAGGACAGTATTAAAAAACAAATTTAACATTACAGCTATTTCAGCCATGGGTATTAAAGGCATGGGAATTAAAGCAAAAATAAATTCCATTCTTACCCTGCCAAAAGGAGTATTGGATTCATTTAAAATTATTAAAAGATTCAAACCGAATATGATTATCGGAATGGGTGGTTATTCATCGGGACCTGTTATTTTAACTGCATGGTTTCTCGGCATTAAAACAGCTATTCATGAACAAAATATTATTCCCGGTATTACAAATAAAATACTTAGCCATATTGTAAATATTATATTTATTTCATTTGCATCAACTAAATTATTAAATAAAAACAGTAAAACCATTGTTGTTGGAAATCCTGTAAGAAAAGGTTTTTTACAAAAAGTCAGTCAAGAAAAAACCTCTGAAAAAGAGCAAGACAACGATAAAAACCGTTTATTTACGGTTCTGATTACAGGGGGCAGTCAAGGTGCCCATAGCATCAATCTTGCGATAATAGATGCACTTGGTTATTTAAAAAACAATAAAAAGATTAATTTTATTCATCAAACCGGCAAAGCAGATGTAAAACTAACTACAGATGCTTATATAAAAAGTAATATTCAACATACGGTACAACCTTTTTTTAACAGTATGGATAATCTTTATAAAAAAGCAGACCTTATTATTTGTCGTGCCGGAGCTACAACCATAGCGGAAATTACGGCAATGGGAAAAGCCGCTATTTTTATCCCATTTCCTTTTGCCGCAGATAATCATCAGGAGTTTAATGCAAAAGCTCTTGTGGATAAAAATGCTGCTCTGATGATATTGGAAAAAGAGTTAATAACCAATGAAATTACCGATGAAATTACCGATAAATTATCCGGCAGTCTTAATGGCAAATTTACCGGCAAAAAACTGGCAGACAAAATAATACTGTTTTTAGAAAATAGAAGCGAACTTAAAAAAATTGAAGTTAATTCTAAAAAATTTGGAAATGCAAATGCCACAACAAATATTGTAAACAGCTGTTTTAAACTTATGAAAAGATAACTTTTATGTATCAAAAAAAATATCATATATTCTTTGTGGGAATTGGTGGAATCGGGATGAGTGGAATTGCAGAACTTCTTCTTAATCTTGGATATAAGGTTTCAGGGTCAGATCTGAAACTATCGCCCATTACCGACCGCCTGAAAAAACTTGGGGTAAATATTTTTGCAGGTCATTCCAAAGAGAACATAAAAGATATAGACGTAGTGGTAACATCCACCGCAGTTCCAAGGGAAAATCCTGAAATTTGCACGGCAAAAGAGAGGGGAGTTCCAGTTATTCCAAGGGCACAAATGCTTGCCGAACTTATGCGGTTTAAATATGGCATTGCAGTTGCCGGAGCACATGGCAAAACATCAACAACATCAATTGTTGCAGCTATTCTTAACCATGGAAAACTTGACCCGACGGTTGTTATTGGCGGTATTCTTAAAAATAGCGAAACCAATTCCCTGCACGGTCAGGGTAATTTTATGGTTGTAGAGGCAGATGAGAGTGATGGGTCGTTTCTTAAATTATTTCCAACAATAGCAATTGTAACCAATATAGACAGGGAACATCTTGATTACTACTCGGGTATTGATGAAATAAAAAAAGCATTTCTTGATTTTATTAATCTTGTTCCATTTTATGGAACGGCAATTATATGTACGGATAATAAATATATAAATGAACTGCTCCCAAATATTAAAGAGCGTTATATAACTTATGGCACAAACAAAAATGCTGATCTTTATGCAAAAAACATAACTTTTAAAAATGACTCCGGAACCTTCGATTTGGATTTAAAAGGTAAAAATCTTGGAACAATTACAATTAATTTGCCGGGAATGCATAGTATATTAAATGCTATGGCAGCAATTGCAACAGGACTTGAACTTGAGATTCCATTTAACACTATTAAATTTGCCCTTAAAAAAATCACCGGCGTAAAAAGAAGACTCGAACTTAAAGGGGAAATAAACAATATAAAAATCATGGATGATTACGGACACCACCCGACCGAAATTATTACGACCATAAAAGTTGCAAAACAGAGCTGGCCAAACAGGCGATTAATAATTGCATTTCAACCACATAGATTTACAAGAACCCAGGCTCTTTTTAATGAATTTTCAACGGCATTTATAAATTCTGATTATTTGATAATTTTGCCTGTTTATTCTGCGGGTGAAACTCCCATTAAGGGTATTAATAGCGAAACACTACTTGATAGTATAAAAAAAAATGGCCATAACAATGCTGTTTATATAAACAGCAAAAAAGAGGCCAAAACATATTTAAAGGAACAGTTAAAAGAGAATGATCTCTTAATTACCATGGGTGCAGGAGATGTATATAAACTTGGAGAAGAGCTTTTACTGGAGAATGAAAAATTGAAAATTAATAGTTAGTGGCATCATATTTAAATTTTATGATAAAAACATTTTATACAAACAATGATATTGTAGGGGACAACCCTTGTGGTTGCCCTCTATTGTGGTAAAAAAAAATTACCATGAAATTTAAACTAAATACGATTAACTATTAAAAGGCGAGTAGGTATTTATGATATCGAGAAGTAAAAGTTGCAAAAATTCAGAATGTGGGACAGGAAAATATACTATACCCTTTTGTTCTGAACATAATACCGATTGCCAGTTATCAGTTATTAATTATCAATTATCAAATATCAATTATAAAGGGACGATTATTTTTAATGAACCAATGAAAAAACATACATCTTTTCGGGTAGGCGGGCCTGCTGAAATTTTTGTCGCACCTGAAACTGTTGATGATACAATAAAAATTATAATATGGGCAAAACAAAAAAATATTCCATGCTTAACCGTGGGTGGTGGAACAAATCTTCTTGTCAAAGACGAGGGTATTCCAGGCATTGTAATGGTACTTACTAATATAAAGGAGGATATTACTGTAGAAAGAAATAATCTGGATATTGTTGTTACTTTAACCGCCGGAACAAAACTTCAAACACTTTGTCATTTTGCAATAAAAAACGGCTTTGCAGGTTTGAATTTTGCTTTGGGAATACCGGGTACCGTAGGTGGGGCAATATGTATGAATGCCGGTACTTCTATAGGTTCCATGGAAGATATAATTCATTCGGTTACAGTAATTATTTCCAATGGGCAAATAAAAGAGATTAGAAAGGAGGATATTTTCTTTTCATACCGTCAGTTAAGATGGGCGGATGCAAGTTTAAACGATACGTCACCTGTTATAATAAAATGTACGCTAAACCTAAAGTATTCAGGTGCATGTAATACAGGTTTTACTGATTTAAAACAAAAGGATCTTAACAAAAATGATTTAAATCAGGAGGATCTTAATTTAACTGAATCAGGCCAGTTAAATTTAAAGAACAATCTTAAAACCGAGGCAGACAAGATAATAAAAAACAGAAAAAAATCCCAGCCAGCAGGAACGTATAGTGCGGGATGTTTTTTTAAAAATCCTTGTTTTGGGGAAAATACAAAAATGAATAAAACTGCAGGGGAACTTATAGACCTTGCAGGATTAAAAGGTGCAACTATCGGCGGTGCCAAAATTTCAAGGCACCATGCAAACTTTATTGTAAACAATGGAGATGCCACAGCTTCAAACATACTTGCACTAAAAACAAAAGTTCAAAAACGTGTAAACAATATGTTTGGAATTAAACTTCAACCGGAAGTCAAAATATTAGGAGGGCACCAGAATGCGTAAAAACAGATTTAGAAGTACCACAGGAACAACAGCAAATGAGTCAAAATGGTTTTTAAATCAATTAAATTTTATGCTTCGTTTTATTGTTACTGTTTTGTTCTTAAGCCTTACAAGCCTAATTCTTATATTTGGGTATGATTTATTAACCCAGACAAGCTTTTTTGCAGCAAAAAGCATTAAGATAGTTGGGATAAAAAAACTATCAGAAAACAATGTAATGGATCACGCCCAAATTCATACAGGTATGAATATTCTAAGCCGGGATCTTGGAATGTTAAGGAAAAGACTTATTTCCCATCCATGGATAAAAAAAGCAGAGATTTCACGAGACCTTCCGGGAACATTAAATATCAGCATTAAAGAAGAACAACCACTTGCTGTAATTGACCTTGGAGAAGAGTTTCTTATGAATAAACAAGGTGAAATCTTCAAAAAAAAATCCATGTTGGATTCCAAATATATTACAAAACATTTGCCGACAATACATGGATTAAAACTAAAAGATATCATACATACAAACGAAAAACCATCTTTGCAATACTCATCAGTTATGAATATTCTAAATATGGGCAGTAAAGCTGATACTATTTTGCCAAATTCAACAGTCGATACAATAATGGTTGATAGAGAAACAGGACTTACCCTAAAAATGTTTATGGAAAAAGAATCAAAGAGTTTCTCATTGCGTACAATTGCAGCTGTAAGACTCGGATATGGTGAATATCTTGAAAAGTATCAAACACTTAAAAAATTTATTAAAACCATAAAAAAAGAGCAGTCTATCAACATGAAAAAAGATACAAATATAGATTTAAAAAAAGATACGGACAACTTTAAATGGATAGATCTGATAGATCTTAATAATTCAAACCGCATTGTAGTCAGGGCTCACTCAAAAACAATTTTACCAATACACAAAAACCCGAAAGGTTAGGAGATTTTATGCAGGATAATATCATTGTAGGACTCGACGTTGGCACAACAAAAATATGTGCAATTGTCGGTGAAGTTTCGGGCGGAGACATTAATATTATAGGGGTGGGCTCACACCAGTCAACAGGTATTAAAAAAGGTGTAGTGGTTAATATAGATTCAACTGTTGACTCTATAAAAAAAGCTGTGGAAGATGCGGAGAATATGGCTGGTTGTGAAATTTCATCTGTTTATACAGGTATTGCAGGCGGTCATATTACAGGATTTAACAGTCACGGCACCAATCCAATTAAAGGTGAAGAGGTAACCAAACAAGATGTTGACAGGGTTATTGAAGCTGCACGGGCGGTTGCAATACCAATGGATCGTGAAGTTATTCATGTAATTCCCCAGGAGTTTATAGTGGATGGACAAGCGGGAATTCAAAATCCCATTGGAATGAAGGCTATAAGATTAGAAGCAAATATTCATATAGTTACAGGAGCTGCTACCTCAGCACATAATATTGTTAAATGTGCTAACAAGGCGGGGCTTGATGTATGTGATATAGTGCTTGAATCTCTGGCATCAGGACATGCAGTTTTAACTGATGAGGAAAAGCAGTTAGGCACTGCCCTGATAGATCTTGGAGGTGGTACAACAGACCTTGCCATTTTTGCCAACAACAATATTAAACATACATTTGTTCTTGCATTAGGTGGATATAATCTTACTAACGATATATCCATTGGACTTAGTACTACGGCATCGGAAGCTGAAAAAATCAAAATTGAATATGGAACATGTATTAATGAGAATGTTTCAAAGGGCGATACCATTGAAATTCCTGGAGTAGGAGGTCGTCCATCACGCAAACTTTCAAGACAAATATTAGGAGAAATACTTGAACCACGCGTGGAGGAAATATTTTCTCTTGTTAAAAAAGAGATTGAAAAAGCAGGATTGGACACCGCTTTTCCTTCGGGTGTGGTTATCACCGGTGGCACCTCAATTCTCGAAGGCATGACAGAGATTGCAGAATCAACATTTGGTTTACCGACAAGGCTTGGAATACCAGGGCGAATAAGCGGTTTAACTAATGTTGTAAAAAACCCAATGTATGCAACAGGGGTCGGCCTTGTAATCTATGGTGCAAAAAATCAGGCTGATGCTAAATTTAGAATAAGGGATACTAATATTTTCAATAGGGTAATTTTAAGAATGAAAAAATGGTTTCAGGAAATACTTTAAGAACTTGCTATGGCGAATAATACGCCACAACGAAAAACGGTAACCGTTCACGAACAAGAAATGTGATTTTTCGATAATCTCACATTTTACGAAAAATAAAAGTCTTTATAATAAAGCTTTTTCAGTGACTTTTATATAAATTTACCATGGCAGATTGTCTGCCATAACATATTATTATTAATTTTAAACTGGCGTACTAACATTATTTTAACAAGAGGTGGGAATTATGACTTTTTCTTATGTGGAAAATGAAAAAACAGCAAAAATAAAGGTGATTGGCACAGGCGGAGCAGGTGGCAATGCAATTAATAACATGATTGAAGAAAATTTGCAGGGTGTAAAATTCATTGCCGCAAATACAGATATGCAAGCATTGGAAATTTCCAAAGCATCTGTAAAAATTCAAATTGGTGCACAATTAACGGAAGGTCTTGGAGCCGGTGCAAATCCGGAAAAGGGCAAAGAGGCAGCATTGGAAAGTGCTGATGAATTAAAAGCTGCACTTGAAGACAGTCATATGGTTTTTATTACAGCAGGATTTGGAGGAGGCACAGGAACCGGATCCGCCCCTATTATTGCAGAAATATGTAAAGAGCTTGGAGCTCTTACCGTGGCAGTTGTATCGAAGCCATTTTCGTTTGAAGGAAAAAAACGTGCAAGGCAAGCTGAGGCCGGTATTATTGAACTGAAAAAAGTTGCCGATACAGTTATTACCATTCCTAACGACCGACTTCGAGGAATTGCGGCAAAAGATGCAAGAATGATTGATATGTTTAAAAAAGCCGATGAGATACTAAACCATTCTGTAAAAGGTATTACAGACCTTATTATGATGCCAGGTCATATAAACCTTGATTTTGCAGATGTAAAAACAACAATGTCAAAAGCAGGTATGGCACTTATGGGTATCGGTGTTGCAAGTGGTCCTAATAGGGCAATAGAAGCTGCAGAGCGTGCAATATCCCATCCGTTATTGGAAGATATTTCCATTGCAGGAGCCAAGGGTGTATTGATGAATATCACTTGTAGCAGTGAACTTACATTGGAAGAGATGACAGAGGCCGCAGATCGAATATACGAAGAAGTAGGTGATGAAGCTGAAATAATTTGGGGACAAGCCATAGATGAGTCCCTTGGTGATGACATACGAATTACAGTAATAGCTACAGGTATAGATGATGATTCAGATACGGAAACCGTTCATACACTGCACTCTTCACAAAGCAATGTGCATACATTAGAACCAAAAACAAATATTGATAATGGTGAACTTCGTGGAGTTGTCAGAGATATCACCAATGAATTTCATTTTTTGTTGTGGCGTACTATTAGCCATGACAAATTATATGAAAGTCCATAGAAACGCTGTAATATAAAAACTTTCATTTTTTGTTGTGGCGTACTTTAGCCATGGCAAATTATAATGGAAAACAAAAGAAATAGAACCGAATGTAAAAAAAAACTATATGATAGAGCGGAAATAGGCACCATTCGTAAAAATTTACATGGCCGAATCCGAGTAGCATTGGTATATCCTAATACTTACCATGTAGGAATGTCCAATCTTGGTTTCCAGAGTGTGTATTATTTACTTAACGCTATTGATAATTTAGTATGCGAAAGATTTTTTCTTCCCAATAATCGAATTGGTAATATTACAAGTATCGAGTCAGGAAGTCCGCTTACCAATTTTCACGTCGTTGCATTTTCCATCTCTTTTGAAAATGATTATTTGAATACTCTTTCAATATTTGAAAGTACAGGCATTCCCATGCTATCCGACGCCAGAGGGGATTCCCACCCCCTTGTGATAGCAGGGGGAATTGCCTGTATCCTAAATCCAGAACCTATAGCTTCCTTTATTGACTGCTTTCTTCTTGGCGATGCCCAACAACTTGTAGAAAATTTTTTCGCAATATATGATCCACATAGTAGTAAAGACGCTATTTTAAAAAAAATTGTTTCCAATGTTCATGGGGTTTATGTTCCATCTTTTTACAATGTAAGTTACAATGGGGATAATACCATAAAATCATTTATTCCCAAGTCATTTGCACCGGAGACAATCCGTCATAGTATTTCCAAAGATAAAACTCTTAATCCGGCATTCAGTGCCATTATAACACCTGACACTACTTTTGCTGACACATTTCTTATTGAAGTTACAAAAGGCTGTCCCCATGGCTGTAGATTTTGCAGTGCCGGATTTATATACCGTCCACCACGTTTTTGTTCCTACTCTCTCGTTGAAAATTTAATAAAAAACATACCTGAAAAAAAAGAGACGCATTTTAAACAAAATAAAATTGAACAAAAAACCAAATTTAGAATTAAAACTAATAATAATATTA
>NBLS01000076.1 GCA_002084385.1 Desulfobacteraceae bacterium 4572_19 | reverse complement strand
GTTCACAAGTGCCTTATATTCGTATAAAAATACTGCTATGAATTATCATATATTTAATTTCACCTAAATCGTATGTTCATCACAACATTACAATATGCTACGTCTTATGAAATTAATTATTTGGCAGTCTATACACCACAGACGACTTACAGTGCAAGAATTATTAATAATGATATGTAGTGGGGTTGACAATTTAAAAAATGCGGTAATTTTATTCAGGCAAATAATAATTTTTATTAATGAACATTTAAAATTAAGTAACTTATGTTAAGGAGATTTTATGAGTACCCAAAAAGAAACTTTTCAATTTAAGACAGAAGTACAACAGTTGATGCATCTTATTATTAACTCCCTCTATTCTAACAGGGAAATTTTTCTAAGAGAGCTTGTTTCCAATGCGTCAGATGCTCTGGATAAGGTTCGTTTTCGTGCCCAAACCAATCCTGAACTTCTTGGCAGTGATACGGATCTTTTTATTAGAATTACACCAGATAAAGATGCTAAAACTATTACAGAATTAATCGGGCAGTTTGGAGTTGGTTTTTACAGTGCATTTATTGTTGCTAAAAAAGTTACGTTAATTACAAAAGGTGCAGGCGAAGAGAAAGCCGTTAAGTGGGAATCGGACGGAACAGGTTCTTATTCCATTGAAGAGATTGAAAAAGAGTCCAGGGGAACAACAATAATTCTTGAGTTAAAAGATTTAGAAAAGGATGAGCAAGATTTTACAGATGAGTATGTAATTCGTAATATTATTAAGAAACATTCTGATTTTGTATCTTATCCCATTGTAATGAATGTTGAAAAAGATGAGCCAATTCCTGATGAAGAGATTATAAAAGATAAAGATGGGAAAGCCATCGGGGAGACCACAAGGAAGATAAAAGAAGATGAAACACTAAATTCCATGAAGGCCATCTGGGCTGAGAATAAAAAAGATGTGACAGATAAAGAGTATGAAGAGTTTTATAAACATTTAAGTCATAACTGGGATGCTCCCCTTGATCGTATTCACATTAAATTTGAGGGAACCACCGAGTATGATGCTCTTTTATTTATCCCTTCCAAAGCTCCCTTTGATATGTTTCAGCAGGATCGCAAAAATGGCATGCACCTTTACTGCAAGCGTGTTTTTATTATGGATGACTGTAAAGAATTAATGCCTGATTATCTTGGCTTTATCCAAGGTGTTGTGGACGCTCCTGATCTTAATTTAAATGTAAGCAGGGAAATTTTACAGCAGGACAGGCTTGTTAGAAATATTAAGAAAAATCTTGTAAAAAAAGTTTTTGATCTGCTTTCTAAAATGGATAAAGAAAAATACACGACTTTTTATGAAGAATTCGGACAGGCATTAAAAGCGGGTATGCCCACTGATTTTGAAAATAAGGATAAAATTGCCAATTTGCTTCGATTTAAAACAACAAAGTCTGATGGGAAACTTATTTCCCTGAAAGAGTACTTGGAAAATATGAAGGAAGGGCAAGAGGAAATTTATTATATTACAGGTGAAAATCTAAATACTATTTTTAACAGTCCGCATCTTGAGAAATTAAAAGATAAAGATTTTGAAGTTCTTCTTATGACAGATCCTGTCGATGAGTGGGTTGTCCAGTCTTTACCTGAATATGAAGGTAAAAAATTAAAGAGTGCTGAAAAGGGAGATCTTGAACTTGATAAGGTCGATGAAAAGAAAAAAACCGAATATTCAGCTCTTTTTGAATTTATTAAAACAAAGCTTGATACAAAAATAAAAGAAGTGAAACCTTCCACACATTTAAAAGATTCAGTATCGTGTCTTGCAGGTGATATGTTTGGAATGAGTGCTTACATGGAAAAAATCATGAAAGCATCGGGCCAGGCAATGCCGGATCAAAAACGTATTTTGGAACTTAATATGGATAGCCCTCTTATGGCAAAAATAAAAAATACTTTTGAAACAGATACAAATAATCCTGTACTTAAAGACTATAGCGATCTTCTTTTTGATCTTGCTGTAATCAGCGAAGGTGGCAAATTAGATAACCCTTCAAAATTTAGCAAAACTATAGGCGATATGATGGAAAAATCTTTATAGAAGTACTTTTACATGAAAGTCCATAAAAAGCTATATTGCAAAGACTTTCATTTTTTGTTGTGCCGTACTATAAAGTTTTTTACGTAATTAATTAGGGTTCATCTAAAGAATTGTAATTTTCTTTGGTGAGCCCTAACATCCCTAATGGGTTTTGAATACAACAATTTAATTAAAATAAGGACTTAAATGCAAAATGGTCATGCATTAGAAAAACAACAGTTTTTGAAACTTTTTAAGCAAGAGGGTATTGACAGACTTGACGACAGGGTTGCTATACTTGAAATTTTTTTAAAAACAGAACAACATATTACAATGCCTGATTTTGTAAAACTTGTAAAACAAAGTCATATAAGCATTCAGCCTGATTTTATAAATGATACAATAAAACTTCTTTGCAAATTCGGTTTTGCTCAAAAAGTACATTTTGAAGGCGGTCCTGTTCGTTATGAACACAGACATATTGGTCGGCATCATGATCATATGATTTGTACAAAATGCAGAAAAATCGTTGAATTTGAAAGTAATCAGATAGAAAATATTCAATCTCATATTGCAGCTTCACACGGTTTTCATATGCTTCAGCATAAAATGGAACTTTATGGTATTTGTTCCAAATGTTTTGGAGAAAGACCTGTAACAGTTCCCCTTACGGTGGTAAAATCCGGGGAGACTCTTAAAATTAAAGAATTTCTTGGTGGCTCCAAAATGCAGTCTCGTCTTACATCCATGGGGTTGAAAAAAGAAGATAAAGTAGAAGTTATAAGCAGTTATGGTAAAGGGCAAGTGGTCGTTGCTGTTGATAATAAACGTTTTAGCCTTGGAAGAGGGTTGGCCGATAAAATTATGGTACAAAATTTGGGGGTTGTCCAAAAATAATTTAACATTTTAAATGCCAATATATTTAACTGCTTTGCATTGTGAAAACTCAAAATATCTCAGATTTATCCTAAACCGTTGTGAAAGCTCAAAATACGATAGTATTCCTACGCTTTCACAACGTAACCCAATCAAGCATCTCAACACCTAAGAAATACAATTTATTTTTTTGTGAACCCTATTTAAGACAACTATTATATGATAAGCTGTTTATGCGAATATAAGACACTTGTGAACGCTTACAAATGTGAAATTACCGAAAAATCACATTTCCTGTTCGTAAACGGTTACTAAAAATCATTGTTTGATAAAATCTACAAAAAAAAATATTAATTATTTTATTATTCAACAAGTTGTGATAAGGGGCAGTAATTATTATTAATTGAGCGAAGGAGAGCTTATGTATTATTATTATCAATTGCTTAAAAAAAGTATTCCTTTATTTTTTTTATGCTCCTTATTTTTCTTATCGGTAGGTGTGTTGCATGTTGAAGCAAAAGAGAGACTTGCTGTATCGTCGGCTATTGCAAATATTCGTTCTGAGCCGTCAAAAAAAGGTGATATTCTTTGGAAAGTTGAGCGATATTACCCTTTGATCGTATTGGAAAAAAAAGGTAGATGGTATCGTTTTCGGGATTTTGAGGGGGATGAAGGGTGGATACATAACTCTATTGTAAAAAAAAGCCCAACCGTAATCACCATAAAAAATAAGTGTAATGTTAGATCCAAAGCAAGTACAAAAGGTAAAATAATTTTTACCACCGAGAAAGGCATACCTTTCAAGGTTATAAAAAAAAAGGGCAATTGGATATTTGTTGAACATTCAGATGGCGACAGGGGTTGGATACACAAATCTCTGGTATGGTAATCGGTAACCGTTCACAAACAAGAAATGTGATTTTTCGGTAATCTCACATTTGTAAGCTTTCACAAGTGCCTTATATTCGAATAAACAGCTTGGCATATAATAAGTTATTTTATATATGACAAGCTGTTTATGCGAAGAGGAGGTATTGTGAACGCTTACGGTAATTATTTGTCAATAATAACTTGCCATCGCAAATAGTACGCTACAATAAAAAATGAAAGTTTTTATACTACACCGTTTTAGATAAATATTATGTTAAAAAATAGTGATGGTGGAAAATTAATTACAGGTATCGGATCAGCATTAATTGATATTCTTGTTCATGAAAGTGATGAATTTTTAAATAGTATCAGTGATATTAAAGGCGGTATGACGCTAGTTGATGAAGAATTTATTCAAAATATTTATTTAAAAATGAAAAAGAAATCGAAAATTGTACCGGGGGGTGCAACGTGTAATACGATTGTAGGTATAGCACAATTAGGTGGCGAAGCACGATTTATTGGTAAAAGAGGTAGGGATGAATTTGGTGATTTCTTTGAAGATGAAATTAATAAATGTGGTGTTGAGCCACAGCTTTTAAAATCTTCAACATCTTCAGGAAGAGTTCTTTCCATAATAACACCCGATGCACAACGTTCCATGTTTACATACCTTGGGGCATCTTCGGAGATGATTGCAGAAGAAATTTCTAAATCTATATTTGATGGTGCAAAGATTGTTCTTATAGAAGGATATCTTCTCTTTAACACACGGTTGATTTTTGCGGCATTAAAAGCTGCAAAAGCGTCTGGTGCACTTATTGCGATGGATCTTGCAAGTTTTACTGTTGTAGAAGAATCAAAGGAGATTCTTACTGAAATTGTTAATGAGTATGTTGATATATTAATGGCAAACGAAGATGAAGCAGCCGCTTTTACAGGAACCTCCAACGAGCATAAATCTTTAGAACTTCTCGCACAAAATGTTAATATTGCAATTCTTAAGGTTGGAAAAAGAGGGAGCTATATTTCACAAGATGGTAAAGTTTTTAAGGTAGAACCTAAAGGTGATGGAACAGCCGTTGATACCACAGGAGCCGGAGACCTTTGGGCAGCCGGTTTTTTATATGGGTTTGTAAATGGATATCCCCTTGAAAAATGTGGAGAATTAGGTAGTGCATGCGGACACGCAGTATGTCAGGTAGTAGGTGCCAGTATTCCAAATAATGGATGGCAAATTATCAGACAAATGATAAATAAATAGTGCCTGAACGAGAGAGCCTATTTTCTTCAAGTTTAAGGAAGATAAAATTTGTAACTGTTCACGAACAAAAAATGTGATTTTTCGGTAACCTCACATTTATAAGCGTTCACAAGTGCCTTATGTTCGCATAAGCTACTTGGCATATAATAGTTATCCTATATATGACAAGTTGCTTATGCGAAGATAAGGTGCTTGTGGACGTTTACAAAAATTTTAATCACAGGAACTTTCATGGCGGATAGTACGCCACAACAAAAAATGAAAGTCTTTATAATACAGCTTTTTTAAAGACTTTCATATAAAAAAAAAGGAGTTGAAATGGATAAAATATCACTATCCAGAAAGAAAGAGTTAGAGCAGCCAGATGAAGTACAAGTGTTTCTTAACAAAGTTCTTCAGTATGTTATGCACCATAAGACACAACTTATAAGTGCTTTTGGTTTCTTGTTGTTTGCAGTTTTTGTTGTTTATGGTTTAAGTAGTTATGCAGCAAGTAATGAAAATAAAGCATCGGTTTTATTTGATAATGCAAAACAAAAATATGCTACTACAGTAGAAGCAAGTGGTGCTGTTGATGCTTATAGTAGTGTGGAGATGGATTATATCCGACTTCTTAAAGAGTATCCTTCAACCTCGGCAAGTAAATTTGCACAAATTCAATTTGCAAATATATCTTACGATGCCGGAAAATTTGATAAGGCTATTGATCTTTATCAGACAGCAATAAAAGAGTTTGATGCTGATCACCCTTTTCGTAACCTTCTTTTAAGCGGTCTTGCTTACTCTTATGCCGGGAAAAAAGATTATGAGCCTGCTGTAAAATATTTTACCGAACTTGTTTCCGGAACCTCAAATGTATTAAAGGATGACGCATTATTTAATTTGGGATTAATTTATGAAAAACAAGGCAAAAAAGAAAAAAGTACAGAGGCATTTAAAAAGATAGTTGAAGATCATGCAAATTCGATTTTTATTAATATAGCAACAGAAAAACTTACCGGTTAGAATAAAAAAAAAGGCTGACCGAGAAAAACTCGGTCAGCCCTTTAAAGAAGAAAAATGGTGAAGCAATTATTGGTACTTATTCATTATTGCAATATCTTTGCCAAAATAACAATAAGATTTTATATCTCGGAAAAAGCCTATACCTACCAGCAAAAAATTCATTTTTATATTAAATGGTCTTTCTAATTCTTTTTGATTTTTTAAGAAAAGTTCAAAATTTTAAACCCATAAATTTTATAATACCATCACATAGTAGCAAATATCTTGATAACGCAAGTAATCAGTAAACTTTCTAAAAGTTTATATTTTTGAACCAACGTTTAATTTATATTTTTTTATCTTTTGATTAAGCCCACTTTTTCCAATTCCAAGAAATTTTGCAGCATGGGATTGGATATTCCCTGAGCGGGCAAGGGCATTTTGGAGTATTCTTCTTTCTACAAGTGCAAGTGTTTTATATAAACCGGCACCTTCAGGAATATCACCAAGCTGTAAAGTTTGATTGAAATTTTTTGTAAAATCTTTCGATAAGTCAGAAGCTGTTATAATATCTCCTGAACATAGAATCATGGCACGTTCTATAATATTTTCAAGTTCTCGAATATTACCCGGCCATGGGTAATTAAAAAAAAGACTCGCAGTCTCTTTATTAATACCTTTTATTGTGTTGTTGTTACTACCTGAAAATTTATTTATAAAATGTTTGATAAGAAGAGGAATATCTTCACCTCTTTCCCTTAAAGGAGGCAGAAAAATACGAACAACATTCAGTCGATAGTATAAATCTTCTCGGAAACTTTTTTTTGTAACTTCATCCTTAAGGGTTTTATTAGTTGCGGCAATTAAACGAAAATCAACCGAAATTGATTTTGTTCCTCCAACACGCTCCAAGGTTTTTTCTTGTAAAACCCTCAGAAGTTTAACCTGAAGACTTTGGCTTAACTCTCCAATTTCATCAAGAAATAGAGTGCCTCCGTCAGCAAGTTCAAATCGGCCTTTTTTCATTGTGGCAGCTCCGGTAAAGGCACCTTTTTCATGTCCGAAAAGTTCGCTTTCAAGGAGGCTTTCGGATAATGCCGATCCATTAACGGGAATAAAAGGCTTGCTTGCCCGCAGGCTATTATAGTGAATTGATCTTGCAACAAGTTCTTTGCCCGTTCCACTCTCCCCCTCAATAAGAATTGAAGCAGTAGTTGGTGCAACTTTTCGAATTATATCGAAAATATTTTGCATTCCCTTACTTTTACCAATAATATGATTAAAACTGAATTTTGATTTTATTGCATCACGTAAAAGAGTATTTTCTTTAATAACATGATACATATCCAACGCTTTTTTTACATATGTTATAAGGCTTTCATTTTCAAAAGGTTTTAATATATAAGAGTATGCTCCTTTTTGCATGGCCTCCACAGCTTTTTCTACTGAACCGTGGGCGGTCATCATAATTACAGGAAGACCTGGTTTTATCTGCTTTATTCTTTTTAAAAGTTCCATACCGTCCATAGACGGCATCATCATATCAGTAAGAACAAGGTCAATATCGGAAAGATTTAATATCTCAAGTGCATCCACACCATTATTAGCTGTTAGTGTTTCAAAACCTTCTTCTTCAAGAACAGCACTTAAAATAAGTGTATAGTTTATCTCATCATCAACAACAAGGATGTTGTCCATTGGTATTTACCTCCATTATTTATATAAAAATCCTAAAAAATACCGTACCATAAGGATTTTCATTTTTTATTGTGATAGTTAATCTGCCATGAATATTTTATATGAAAGTCCATAAAAAAGCCATACTACAAAAGCTTTCATTTTTCGTTGTGACGTGCTATTTGCCGTGGCGGTTATATGAAAGTTCCTGAAGAAGCTGTATTAAAAAGACTTTCATTTTTCGTAACCGTTCACGACCAAGAAAT
>NBLS01000075.1 GCA_002084385.1 Desulfobacteraceae bacterium 4572_19 | reverse complement strand
CGATTAAGGCATTTGATATAGTCAATGGTTTCACTTCCCATATCATAAGTTTCCTGGAATTCAGATTCCAGCAACCAGGGTGCCAGCAGGTCCATTACTATCGGAATTTTTATATCTAAAGGGATCAGGTGCATATACGCCCAATAACCTATAATTAAAACCTCGGGCTTATGAGATTTAATAAGTCTGTGTAACTCATTTTTATCACGATAGGATGCAAGTATTATTTCCGGTATGGGAGTGTGTTGATGCACTGTATCCTCAGGTGTCGAATAAATCACTTCAAACCCGTTATGCACGAGTCCCATTGCAAGTCCCCATGCCCGAATTCCGTTGCCTGACACCGTATAACCGGGTACAGGATACAGTCCATGGGTCAATATCATCACTTTAGATTGTTTCTGTTGTGGCATTCAACACCTCATATTTATATACAACTCATCTTCGCATAAACGGCTTGTCATATATAGGACAACTATTATATGCTAAGCCGTTTATGCGAATATAAGGCACTTGTGAACGCTTACAAATGTGAGATTACCGAAAAATCATATTTCTTGTTCGTGAACGGTTACTTTTTTCCGCACTAAAATTTTTTATTTATATCCTTTTCCAGAAACGCTTTGAGTTTTTCCTTCACAGCTTCAGTTCCGTACCGTTTGCAAATATCTTTTTTACCGTTTTCAGATATCTTCATCCACAATTTTTTATCAGTATATGCTCTACAGACATTATTGGCAAAAGATCGGGGATCATCGGCAACCAATACAGTCTCTTCATCTTTCAGTTCCATTCCTTCGGCCCCGATTGAAGTGGAAACAACAGGAAGTCCAAGAGCCATCGCCTGGCCGATTTTGCCTTTCATACCAGCCCCATATCTAAGATAAGATATACAAACTCTTCGTTTAACAAGCTCCGGTTCAACTTTTTCCACCCAGCCCAATATTTGAATATTCTCCGACTCCAAAGCCTTGATACTATCTTTCATATTACTACCTATCAGGTAAAGCTTAATCTCAGGTATTTTTTTCAAAATTAGAGGGAATACATTTTTTACAAAATAAAGCACGGCATCTACATTGGGGGTGTGGTGATAATTTCCGATAAATACCAACCCATCCGTATTTTGCCATGAAATATCAGATGTAACATCTCCATGAATATTAGGGACGACAACGCAATCAAGTGATGGAATCTCCTTTCGTAGATGTTTTTTATCCTCTTTTGTTACAGTAAATACAACATCCGCCTGAATACAGTTGGACAGTTCTTTTTGACGGGTTTTGCCAGCAAGTTGCCGAAGTTCTTTATTTTGCTCTATTTCAGCTCGTCTTAACTCCCGGAGATAATGGATATCAACAGTATCATAATAGATCCTGGCATCAGGATTTAAAAGTTTTGCCATATTCATATATCGATATCCTATTTCCACCCTTGACAGAATTATAATATCATACTGGCACTCTGCAAAAGCATCTGAGATTCCGTAATTTCCGCAAAAAACCTCCACACCGATCTGTTCTAAAGCTCTTCTATATTTTATTGTACTGTCCATGTTATCTGGAAAAAACGTAACTTTAATTCTCAGTTGTGTTAACAGTCTGATTAATTCAAACATACGAAGCGAGCCTGAATCCTCATCAAATGTAGGTAATGTCATATCTACAATTAATGCAGTTTTCAGCTTGTCTGGATTAAGAAGTGCCGTCATATCATCGAATATACTTGGTTTATCAAGAAGCTGGGCTCTCCATTTCTTAAAGAATATCATCTGATCCTGATTTAACCTACTCTTGTTAGTATGCTCTTGAAATTTATCTCCGATAAAGGCAACTCCTGGTTCAAATTTTGTTACCATAGAGTTTGTTTTTAACTGCCAAATCAATTCAGTGATTTGATAACGAACCGTATGATAACTATCAATGGTGGCTGTGGTCAAATTTTTTAAAACACTGGCAGGCATAATAAAAAACGGTGCGTCTGCGGCATCAATATCACGAATATATCCAATAGTAGGATGATTTACTTTTATGCCTGTAGAAAAGGTACTAATTTCACCATTATTGGTTATCTGTCCAAATGCATGGGAAATTTTTTGTTTATGATTTTTAACAACAGGGATCAGCATGCCTGCATTCTGGTGAGCTTCAAAAAAAGATTCAGCATTTTGAATAATATTTTTTTCAAAACATAGTCCATTCTGAATAAACCAATTTAATGCAACAGTTTTGCTATCATTGGCCTGCTGAAGTACCCAAAGAAGTATCTGATTTTTATCTATGATGGACTCTTCCATCGTCAAATAGGAAATCCCATTTTTTTTACAATAATTTTGTATTGCAGGATCATGTTGTCCATACATAAAAATCGACAAGGATCTTTTCATATTTCCTGCAATTTCTGCCAGCTGAAACATGGTTAAGGACAGAGTTGTTAATGAATTTACATGCGGTGTATTGTAGATCCAGAATATATGATCCGCCTTTTTGCTATCAATACACAGGAAGTTTTTGCAAGGAATTTCAGATAACATACGTTGCGTCCATGGATTCATCACGGTACAAGTATCAAAGAAAGAAGGTGGATCCACAAATTCATTAGTAGTGGTTGGCTGGCACCATACTGCAATATGCTGTTCCTCAGTTGCATTAGGAGAGTTAATTTCAAAGCGATACACTTTGCCCCTTGAATTTATTATAGGTTGAAACATAATCTTGTAATATTGATTATCCAAGGCATTAATAGCGTTAAATTCACAGATACGCAAGGGAGTGATACTATGCTGAGCTTCTTTCTCTTCTTCAAAAATGAGAATTTTGATATTACATGTGTTGATGCGCAGATATGTAGCCAGCATAATTTTCACGCAAAAAAAATTATGTTGGTTACAATATATGTTAAAACAAAGTTTTTTATTTTTTTCAAGAACAATTGGATATGGCTCCAATCCATTCAGCTGTGCTATCATTTTATATTTTTCTTCACTACCTGCGAAGGCTTCAAAAATCGGAGTATATTCGACAATTGCATGAAGTGATTCCTGATCCAGAGATTGGTTTTGTGGAGGCAACAACAAACTCGTGCCGTATGGAATAACTCCGTTAGTAGTATTAGCTATAAATGCATGAATTTCCTTATTCTTTTTTAGAAGAGATGTTACTTGAGGAATGGGAATCCCCCCCCATACCTTTCGTAATTTTGAAGCATGTAGTTGATCAAGAAGAGAAGCTGTATTTATCTCAAGTTCTGCCATTTTTTTTTCAAGGGTATTCCAGAATTTTGAAAAATTTTCGACATCTTCAGTAATACGCATTTCGTGAGATTTAAGCCAGTTGACAAGGCGATCGTAATTACTTTTAAAAACATTTGAGGAAATATTCTCAACCTGATTAGTTTGCAAACTTAATAGAGATTTTATGTCATTACAACCTAAGCCAAGCGTTAATTGTTTATTTTGTTCATGAACGACCTGCTTCAATCGTTGATTTTGCTTTTTTTGACGGATAAAACTCGATTTAATAGAATTGAGCTGTTCAGTAAATTGAGCTTGAGAACTTTGCAAAGTAGCTTGAGAACTTTGCAAAGTAGCTTGAGAACTTTGCAAAGTTTTTTCCAGTTCTTGAATGCGAGATCGTCTCTTTTGACTCATCATCCAGTAATCAGCCATAAGCTTTGTTTGATTAGATTTTTCGAGAGGGAGAAAATGCTTTCTAAAAATACGATCATAAGCATTACGCCAATCCTCAGATCGGCTTGATAGAGTGATTTGATTAGATTTTCCCCACACCGCATATTCTGAAGTTTTCATGTCCAGATGATAAAATTTGGTCACCTTAGATAGGCGAAGTAGCAAATCCCAGTCTTCAAAAAGCTCAAAAGATGAATCAAATTTCCCTGTATTTAAAAATAATTCACGGTCAATCAACAGTGTATTTAACGGAATATAATTTTCAAATGCAAGTCTGCTCGAATCAAACGGATCGTTAAACTCACCGATAATTTGTTTTTGTTCTGGGTTGATTTCACCAAGCAGGTCTTTCAAGACAAGAATGCTACCGGAATATGCAACTTTTGCATCGAATTTAAGCATGCACAATTCCAATCGCTTAAGATGATCAGGGTAAAACCGGTCATCATCATCCAGAAAACATATGGCTTTACTTTTTGATGCTGTGGCACCAGTATTTCCAGCTTTAGCCCGCCCTTTGCTGATACTGTTTACAATGGATATGAGTGGAAGATCTGAAAACACTTCGAGTACAGATTCTATCGACTCCCCCCCGTCATTAACAACTACAACTTCATCAGGTTTTCTATGTTGACATCTTATGCTGTCCAGTGAACGATAAAGATGTCGGGGTCTGTTCTTAGTACGTATGATTACTGAACAAGAAATTTTATCTTCTCTATTTTTAGTAATTTGTTTCATCAGATATAAAGCTTTTCCAATAGTTGGTTTTTTTAATATTGCGTAGATATATATTTTTTTATCACCGCAGGCAACAATTTAATTATAGTGATCAGTAGCCCCTTTAGCATAATGTGTATCAAGAATAAAACGGTATCGTTCATGGGAAAAAGAAAATCCAAACCATCTGTCAAAAATATTAACAACCATCTTCTGCAAAGAAGCCCTTAAATAAAAAGAGGCTGTTTTTGAAAGATGCATCCTGTCTCCGAGGAACCATGATAGCTCCGGATGTTTTTTAATAAAAATATTTGATGCCCTTCCAACATTTTCTTGGCGCCTGCAAAATGATATCAGATCTACAGGATGAAAGTGATAAGCCATGGCATCAGGGTTATAAAAAAGCTTGATACCCTTATTTCCAAGTCGGAAACCAAACTCAATGTCTTCCCATCCATATATATCAAAATCTTCATCAAAACAGTAATCCTGTTGTTGTAAAATTACTGCGGGAATCAAAAGATTGGATGTATAGAAAAAATTAAATGGCAAATTTCCTTTGCCATTAATAAGAGAGTAGCCGAATTGATGGCCAAATTCTCCAATATAACGCATGAACGGTGTAACCTTGATCTCATCTGGCCACGTTGTATAACCTATTACGCAACTTTGGGCAGGTTTTTCAAGGGCTGTATAAAACCTTATATGGTTTTCAAGGAAAGTGCTTTCAGGAACAATATCGTCTCCAATAAAAAGGATCAGAGGCATCACAGCATTTTTAATTGCAAGATTTCTTGCGGCACCCTGTTTTTTATTCTTTTGGAAAAAATATCTTATTAAAAGATTACTTGATTCCGAAAATTTCCTAATCATCTCTGCAGTGTCATCTTTTGAACCGTCATCAACAATAAGCACTTCAAAAAACTGGGCACCTAAACTTTGATTTTCCAGTGATTTCAAAACCATTTTCAGTATTGCAGATCGATTATAGGTGGGAATAATGATACTGATCTTTTCTCTCACATTTTTTTTCATAATATTTATTGCACAACAACAACTACTACCTCTGCAATGCCGATCCCAAAATTACGGTAATTTCCATTGTCGAATTTCTCATGAGGTGACTATGTTTCCTTTACATAAGAAAGGTAAGCGTTCACAAGCACCTCATCTTCGCATAAACAGCTTGTCATATATATATCGAAAAAATACATTTCTTGTTCGTGAACGGTTAAGAATAGACGCACCATAATTATAACCCAAAAGTTTGTCAATTACATATTGATTCAATTGTAGCAGTAACACCCATGCCAAGCTGACGATAATCTTTATTATTAAATATTTCGTGGGGAGACCATGTTTTGGCAACGGATATTCTTACCTCAACATATCCTGGTTTTCCTGAAAGCAAAATATCAAAAGACTCCCAGTGATCTGATTCTATGGTAAAAAAGTATTTTAAACAGATTGGCAATGATGACAAAGTGTCATATTGAGTTAAATATATTGTAAAAGCTCTTTTTATTCCAAGCAGTTTTGAAAGCCCCAGTACTTTAAGCCGTAATAAACCATCCCTGCCTGAATAACGAAAAAAGAAAATGGCTTCTTCTCTTGTCCATCTGTACACTACTGAAGGGTCTTTAAAATAAGGCTCACAAGCATACCATCCATAACCAAGATGGCAAGTGGTATTATCAGCAATATTTATTTCATCTTCACCAACAGATTTGTTTTTAAAAGATTTTCTATTTTGAATAGAATAATCAGGAAATTGAACCGGCAGTTGAACATCTTGCCAAATAAGAGAACTAAGTTTCTTATCACTTTTTTTTCTACTTCGTTGCACCCTGCAACGTTTGATAACTGTATCTGGCAACCACAGTAAATTCCATAATAATGCCCTGAAAAAACCAGTTGCAATACCAGCTTTGAAATTATTTATATTAATATGGCAAAAAAGAGGTAAAATATATTTTAATGTGGTTATTTCGTAATTTTTCAATAAACTTCTTAATGCATGTCGTAGGCCCAAACGATTTCTAAATTGCATACTGCCCGATTTCATTGAAGTACCACCAAAAGCATGATAAACTACCGAGTCTGGAACATACTTAACAGTGTATCCCATAAGGTTCATACGCCATCCTAAGTCCACATCTTCGTGATACATAAAAAAAGACAAATCAAATCCGTTTATACTGTTATAGTGGCATCGCCGTATTAAGCAGGCGGCTGCCGTAGCAAAAAAAACATCTTTAATTTTATGGGAAGCTCTTTTGTTATTAGAAAACAGATTGTGATCATATCCATATCCAATAATATTCATCCCACCACCACTGGCATTAATAACCTCAGGATTATTCATAAAAAGAAGTTTAGAGCATGCTGTCGCACAGTAAAAATTATTTTCCATAACTTCAACAAGTTTAATTAGCCAATTTCTATCTACTTTGGTATCATTGTTTAATAAAGCAAAATAAGGTGAATCCCCATATTCTATGCCTTTAGCATTTGCCTTGCCAAATCCTTCATTTATTTTATTTTTAATTACTGTTACCTGATGATAATTTTTTTTTATCCATTTAACACTATTATCTGATGAAGCATTATCCACGATAATTACCCGAAAAGAAGGGTATTGTGAAAGAAATAAAGATTCAAGACAATCTGGCAGATATTTTATGCCGTTATAATTTACAATTATCACATCAATTGAAGGCAGGTTTGTACTATTTACATTATTATTTTTCATAATCTCCTATTTACGCAAATAGTCCAATACAAATATTTTCCATAAAAAAATTATAGTTCAGAGCTCGTAATTAATATACTATATTTATAGCTAATGGTCAGTAATTACGGGGGTCCGTCTGTTTTTTGGACATTCACAACATTCGTTCATTGTTACATATATGCTATATGTTGTGGCTTGCAAGTATAGATATCGCAATATATAGAATTAAATTTGAATACACATAAGATCATGTCCAATTTATCCATGGAAAAAGGATTGACTTTACGAGGTATGGGTTAATAAAATTGTAACCGTTCACGACCAAGAAATGTGATTTTTCGGTAATCTCACATTTGTAAGCGTTCACAAGTGCCTTATATTCGCATAAACAGCTTGGCATATAATACAGTTATCAGCTAACTTACAATGACATCCCGGCGTTTGTGGAATTTGTTTATCAGGCAAACCAGGCTGCCAGAATCGCCATGGATGGGTAATAAGTCTGGAATAACGTTGTGAAGTAAAATACGACCATGCCCACTGGACAAAAACCAATATCCTGTTTCTAAAACCTATCAGAAAAAAAATATGAATTGTTAACCATGTTATCCATGCAAACATTCCCGTAAATTTAAACGGTCCCACACTGGCAACAGCAGAAGCTTTTCCAATAGTCGCCATACTGCCTTTATCTCGATAAACAAAAGGAGCAGTTTTTTTATGGGAAATTTTGCACATAACATTTTTTGCAGCCAAACGACCTTCCTGAACAGCAGCCGGAGACATGCCAGGTACCAGCTGTCCATTTTTTTGTTTAATGCAGGCAAGGTCGCCAATAGCAAAAATATTTTCATATTCAGGAACTGTTAAATCTTCATTTACCTTAATTCGTCCTATCCTATCCAAATGTTTATTAAACTTTTCTGTTAAAGGTGACGCTGATACTCCTGCTGCCCAAATCACTGTGCGGGTTTGGATTTTAATATCTTTTATCATTACATAATCTTCCTGAATATCTGTAACAGGTGATAATAAAAGAACTTCAACCCCAAGTTTTTCTAATGATTTCTTGGCATTTTGGGATAATTTTTCCGGCATGGCGGGTAAAAGTTTGTTACCTGCTTCAATTAATATTATTCTACTCTGGCTTATATCAATATTACGAAAATCTTCCTTTATACTGACTTTGGTTAATTCAGCAATGGCACCTGCCATTTCAACACCGGTTGGGCCTCCTCCAATAATTACAAATGTAGTGATAGCTTGTGTATGAAGTGGATTAACACATTTTTCTGCTGTTTCAAAAGCTAATAATATCCGCCTTCGTATTTCAATAGCCTCAGAAAGTGTTTTTAAACCCGGTGCAAATTTTGCCCATTGATTATGCCCGAAATATGAATGGGTCATTCCTGCAGCAAGGATTAAATAGTCATAGTTTAATTCCTGATCATGGAGACCAAGCACCCTGCGTTTTGGATCAATTGTGCGAACTTCACTTAAAATAACCGTTAAATTTTTTTGTTTTCTTAATATCCATCGAATTGGAGAAGCAATATCAGCAGATGATAAACTTGCAGTGGCTACCTGATAAAGCAAAGGTTGAAAAAGATGGTGGTTATTAGGGTAATTCTTACATTGGCATTCTTTAAGGAACGTGCCGCTTCAAGACCGCCAAACCCAGCTCCTATTATTATAATATGGGGTAAATTTATTAAAGACATTTATACTCTTTTCCTAATTCCTGAAAAAACAGATTCTTTTATTGTAAAAAGCGTATCATATTTAAATTTTAAAGAAAACTTGTAACCGTTCACGAACAAGAAATGTGATTTCTCGGTAATCTCATATTTGTAAGCGTTGACAAGTAATCTCATATTTGTAAGCGTTGACAAGTTCTTATCTTTGCATAACCAGCTTGTCATATAATAGTTGTCCTATATATGACAAGCTGTTTATGCGAAGATGAGGTATTGTGAATACTTACGGAAACTTTTCTACAATAACAAAGATCAAGCACAAGCACAAGAAATTATCGTTACAATACCATTAGCCTGTGTAAAACCTTTTTGCCATGAAAATTAAATATGAACCCTAAGGACTCACTTAAATATCAATCAAATATTATTGGATCAAGGGGTATTTTTTTTCCAAGTACTATTTTTTGAAGGTCAATAATTACATCATATGCAAGTATCTCCACACCATTTT
>NBLS01000074.1 GCA_002084385.1 Desulfobacteraceae bacterium 4572_19 | reverse complement strand
AGATAAACAAGGTTTGTATGTTTTTTTAAATATCTTTCACCCCGATCAGAATCTTCTTGATCTGCAATAATTTTCAAAAGAGTTGACTTGCCACTACCGTTTGACCCTATAAGTCCAAGACGCTCATTTTCCAAAAGGTCAAAAGAGATATCAAAAAAAAGAGGCTCTCCACCATACGATTTATACAGTGAATGATAACTAAAAATAACCGACATAATTAACTTTTCTCCAATTTTACCATATTTTTGTGCATTCCTTGTTCGTGAACGGTTACAATTTATGTTTGAGCCATAACAGTTAGATTTTTATTTGTCACGATTTATTGTTAACTCATCTTTTCAAATAAAGTAACCCTACAACGCAACTTATGCAATAATACTTGACCAACAGAATATAGCCTGATATATCTTGCCTCATAAAATAAAAGGAGATGAGGTTAATGGTTAAGGTATTAATGAAATAGTAGGAAGTTGATAAAATACCAATAAATTATAGAGAATAATAAAATGCTTATAGATTACATAAATACCGCAATGTGTTGTGCAAAATATGAAATTTTGTCAGATGATGGTTCTTATTATGGAGAAATTCCTGAATGTAACGGTGTTTATGCTAATTCTGATAATTTAGAGGATTGTCGAAATGAACTACAAAAAGTATTAGAAGATTGGATTTTATTTAGAATTCATAAAAACCTGTTCTTACCTTGTATAAGTGGACTGGAAAACACTCTAATATCCAAGAGGATTGCATTGCTATCTTGAAGAAGGCAGGCTTAACCCTTAACGAGAGCATAAAATCTGCAAATCTGAAATTAATAAGTTCTTATTTTCAGGTATAATTTCAATAAAAAATTGAGTTTGATTGTGTTGAAATCTTCATCTTCATCTTTGCTTTGAATTTACCACCACTTTTATCTTTTAATACATAAGATACTGTTGTTTTACCGGCAAGCAGGGTTTCAATATTTTTTATGGTCAATTTTTTACCTGAAATTTCCTTCCATATTACGAAAAGACAGTTACCATCATTTACAATCTCCTGATTTAAAATCGGCCATTTTAAGTTCGTTTACTGCATCTGTTACAAATTGTTTCATATTTACAAGAAATTTTGTGTTAGAATTTTCACCAAGGGCTATACTATTAAGGTTCATCTCCCATCTTGCTGTCTCTTCGGGTGATGTGAGGACAGAAGATATTGGACATTTTCTTAACATATCAACAAGAAAACATCCTTTTTCCATTGGGATTAATTGTTTACCGTATCTTTTAAGATATTTTCTGGTAATAAGCGTTTCAATAATCTGGGCTCTTGTTGACTGGGTACCAATGCCTATATCTCCACGATAAAATTTTTTTATGGCCTCTTGGGAAACATACCTTCCCGGGTTTGTCATATCTTTTAACAATAATGAATCCGTGTATTCAGGAGGAGGTTTGGTCTGTTTTTCATCTGAAATTATATTTTTTACAATGCCTGTATCTCCTTTAACAAGGGGTGGAATAAATTCAACAATATCTTTATCTATTGTTTTACCGGTCGTTGCATTAATTGTTGCAGCTCCCTGAACAAGTATAACTTTTCCGCTGGTTTGAAATGTTTCATCTGCAAATATAGTTATTACCTTGGTATTTTCAAACTGACAATCAGGATGAAATGCTGCTGCAAATCGTCTTAATACAAGATCAAACAGCTTTTGTTCATCCACAGTTGCCCCTGAAGGGAGAGGTTTAAATGGGATTAAAGCGTGATGGTCTGTTAATTTTGCATCATTGAATACTCTTTTATTTGAAATTGATCATATCAAGATTTTGAGTACCCAGCACTCTGGAATCGGTTCTAGGATAAGAGAGACATTTTTTATCCTGATACAATTTTTGGGCTATATCCAAACTCTTTTTTGCAGAAAAACCAAATTTTTTATTTGCTTCCTGTTGAAGATCGGTAAGGGAAAAAAGATAAGGTGGTAACTCTTTTTTTTGCTCCTTTTTAACAGATTGAACAACACCCGGAGATGTTTTTTCCTGATTAAGTTTATTATAAAGCTCCTGTTCATCTTCTTTCTTTAAAAGTTTTGTATTTTTATTTTTAAACCAATGCCCTGTCCAGTTTCCTTTATCTCCTGCAAATAAAACTTTTATTATCCAATAAGTTTTTGGAATAAAATTATCCCTCTCTTTTTTACGATCAGTAAGAAGAGCAAGTACTGCTGTTTGAACACGGCCTACAGAAAAAAGATCTTTAAATCTTACTGTAAGCAGTCGGGTGCAGTTCATGCCAATCATCCAGTCTGATACCTGCCTGTAATAGCCTGCACGCCATAATCTGTCATAATCTGTTACAGGTTTTAGATTTTTCATGGTATTTTTAACAACATCAGGAACAAGAGCCTGACTTGTCCAAAATCGAAAAATACGAGTTTTATCTAAAAAACCTGCTTCAAAAAGAGTAGTCCTTGCAATAACCTCACCTTCACGTCCTGCATCTGTGGCTATTATTACACGGGAAAATTGTTTTTGACGAAGAAGGTTTTTTATTATTTTAAATTGTCGGTAAGTTCTTTTAATAGGTTTATATTTAAACTGTTCGGGTATGATGGGCAGGGTTTCTATTTTCCATTTTTTTAAATTTCTATCATAATCATCAGGTGCATATAATTCCACAAGGTGTCCAACAGCCCATGTGATTATATATTTATCACCTTTAAAAAAACCGTTCCCCTTTTTATTTGCCCCAAGGGCTTTTGCAAAATCAGATGCTACGGAAAACTTTTCTGTTAAAATTAAATCAATCATGGAAGACCTTTATATGAAAGCCTATAGAAAAACTATATTATAAAACTTTCATTTTTTTATTGTGGCGTACTATTCGCCATGTCAATTTCTAAAAACACATTACAAATGTGAGATTACCGAAAAATCATATTAATAATGCACATGTAAGTAAAGCAGATCAAGAATAATTTATCTTGACCTTATATCACAGTATATACTATTGTAGCTAATGATTAAGGGTTCACAAAAAAATAACTTGTACTTCTTAAACGCCGATATGTCTAAGTGGATTACGTTGTGAAAGCTTAAAATACGACAGTATTCCTACGCTTTCACAACGTAACCCAATCAGACATCTCAACACTCAATAAGTATAATTTATTTTTTTGTGAACCCTAACTATGAAGATTTAAATAGTACTATGGCAAAATGTGAAATAAAAAAATTTGAGGTTATGAATTATGCTTGAAAAGAAAAAAAAACGTAGTAAAGGTAGATCTTTTTTTAAAAAAATGCTTGGGAAAATAGTTGTACGCTCTGTAAATAAAATAAATTTTGTAAATTTTGCTGCACAAATGGCACATTCAAAACCGGGACAACCGTTTCTTGATAAATTTAAAAAAATGCCGAAAGATTGGGAGCATACCAAAGATATCAGCCGTCTTGCAGTGGATTTAACACTTGCACAAATTGAGCAAGAAGGCGAATCTGTTGATAGAAAAGAGATAGAACAACTGGTAAATGAAATTGAAATTCGCTATAATCGGGAAATCCATGAAAATGTTACCGCAACTTTTGGGCTCATGTTTGATCATCTTTTTGAGCATCAAAATTCAATACTTCCCTTTACCTCTCCTGACGGACGGGATATAAAACATCTAAAAAAATTAAAAGAGTATCGCAAACAGGGATTGGGGGTAATATTTCTTATAAATCACTCTTCCCATCTTGATGAATTTCTCGTTGATTTGCTTTGGCAAAATCTTTATATGGGGTTGCCGGTTTTTGCCGCAGGTCAAAATATGATGGCTATAAAAAGTGTTGAAAATTTATTGATGACAGGATCGTATCTTGTTCTAAGAGAAGGGGCAAATCGTTATCAGATGGCGGTTCTTTATAATTATTGCAAAGCGTTAAGTTGTGCCGGAGCACAGCAAGGGATTTTTCTTGAAGCATGGCGAGGCGGTGCTAGAACCAGAGATGGAAGTTTAAGATATCCAAAAAGTCTTGTTACTTTGCGTGGTGCCATGGATGTAATGGTTGATGAAAACATAGTTGCAAAAATGGATATGGACGATAATATAGAAGATAAATTAAAAAATGATTTTACAAAAAAATTACAATTTAGCGTAAAAAATGATGTGGTTATTCAGCCGATAGCGCTTTCGTATAGTGCAGTTCCAGAAGATTTAATGATGTGTTCAAGGAAAAGTTCAAAAAGCTGGGTGCGTGGTATGAAATTTTTTAAAGCTCTTTTAAAATTCCCACTTTATCCTAAAGCGATTATATGGCGAGCAGCAGAAAATTTATATGGACGTGCATATATTTCTGTGCCTCCGCCCATGTTATTAAGTGAAATTAAAAAAAATCATCAGAACGATAAAACAGGAATAGCGTTAGATGAGTTTGTTGCTCTTTCGTCCATTCGGGAAATAGCAAGATGTAAAAAAGTTATGGCAGGACAGTTGACTGCAAGGGGAATAGTGTATGCAAAACGCAAAGGCATTGAGCTTTATGCTGCGGTTAAAACTGAAATGGAGACGATTAGGCAATATCACATAAATACGTTTGGAGAAGAGCCGGATTTTGAGGATTTTATTAGAAATAACAGTTTGGAAGATGTTATTGAAGATGGATTAAAAATATTAAAAAAACGTGGTGTTTTAAGCCGTATTTTAAAAGATGAGACAGGTATTCCTGAAATAAAAGATGAAGTTGCTTTAGGGTATTATGCAACACATGGAGATAGGAGACTTTATTCACCTACGGCGGATCAGAATATTGTTGTAGTTGGGGCAGGAAATTGGGGCTTTGCTATTGCATCCCATGTGGGCAATCGTTTATTGGAGGACAAACGCTATAATAACGCAAGCATTACCATATTTGATTCCCGTTTGGAAGTTGCTCGATATATGGGAATTAACAGAACAGGTTCCGGCAGGTTTTCTGAAAAAATACTTCCCAAAAATGTATTTGTTACTAACGATCTTCCAAGTGCATTTAGAAAAGCAAGTGAGATAATTATGGCTTCAAAACCGGAAGATTTTGAAATGCATATACGCGGAATTCTTGAAAATTCGGAGCAACCCTTTAAAATAATGGTGGCAACCCGTGGATTTATCCCTGAACGGCATAGTTTGCCATACCATGCTACTCAGGAAATGTTACAAGAATATGGACGAAGGGATGTGGATGTATTTACTCTGGCAGGCCCGGTTGACCCGGATGATCTGGTTGAAACGAAAAATATTAGCGGTGTTCTTGCCGGTGCTAAATCCGGCCTTGCAATTTTGTCAGATTTATTTCAACGATCTTCGGGTAATACATTTTTAAGTTACGATCCTATTGGAGTTCAGGTTGCAGATATAATGGCAAGGGTTTATGCCGTATGGATAAACTTTATGGATAGTTCAAAGCGTATTAATCATGCTTCTCAATTAGGGTTTCTTGTATCGGCTATTTCCGAAGAGGTAAAAAACTTTGCCGTAGCTCTCGGTGCAATGCCTGATACTTTTACAGGTGGAAGTAAAGCATGGACAGTTACCATGACTTCTGTTTCATTAAGCGGTATTTGAACAGCTTGGCATATAATAGTTGTCCTATATATGACAAGCTGTTTATGCGAAGATGAGGTGCTTGTGAACGCTTACGATATTTGTTAGTAACGATTATAATAGATTAAATTAAGGAGTATTGTTTTGAAAAAAATCGCCGTATTGCCTGGTGATGGAATTGGGCAAGAAGTAATGAAAGAGGCAGTTAAGGTATTGGATGCTGTTCAGGAAAAATTTTCTTTTGATATGGAATATAAATCTGCCGATGTTGGAGGGTGTGCCATTGATAATCATGGAAAGGCATTACCTGAAAGCACATTG
>NBLS01000073.1 GCA_002084385.1 Desulfobacteraceae bacterium 4572_19 | reverse complement strand
CATAAACAGCTTGTCATATATAGGACAACTATTATATGACAAGCTGTTTATGCGAATATAAGGCACTTGTGAACGCTTACAAATGTGAGATTACCGAAAAATCATATTTTTTGTTCGTGAACGGTTACAATAAAGGATAGTTGAAAATTTATTTATGTTTAACTTATTTAATTTCAATTACCTACACCTATTTTTCTAAATTTTTGAATAACCTGCGGGGGGATGATTATTCATGATGTATATGCAAATATTTGTATCAATCAAAAACATCATCTAAACCTTCTCTTTGTTGTTGTATTTTCGGTTGGTTACGTTCAGCCATAAAAGGTGTATCATACTTTTGTAGATTTCTTTCCCACACATCCCATATTGTCTGATCTTTAGGTAAAAGAAGAATCCCTTCCGATACTTTTTTTACATATATTTCTTTGCCCTCAAATCGATATGATTTGGGTAAACGTACAGCCTGACTTTGTCCGTTAATAAAAAGTGTAGCGGTATCCATATCACCACCTCCAAGTATAAGGTACAATCTATGTTAATATATTTTATTTATTGAACACCTTTTGATTTTAAAAATGAAGAGTATTGCTTGTCACTGCCCTGAATATGGTTTAAGATCCATTCTTTAAGAAAAACCATTACTTCTATTCCAAGCATAAATCCTTCATTATTTTCCAGTTTATAACTAAGCTTACCAACTTCCGCAATTAAGCCCTGATGTTCTTTAACATGTTTTTCATTATGCTCATAACCATATTGTGTGAACAACTCTTCTTCATATGCAAAATGCTCAACCGTGTACTCTACCAAACCCTGAAAAATTTCTTCCAGGGTACTATTTGGTTCCCCCTTAGCTATGGCTTGATGGAGAACATTAGCCATTTTTACTAATTTTTTATGTTGCAGATCAATTGAGAGGATCTCAACGCTAAGCGAATCAGACCATTCAAGTAAATCCATTTTCTTCTCCTTAATATTTTTGTAGTTTTCAAAAGTATCTAATCAATCGTATAAACAATACAATTTAATATCCTATACCTAATCCTATCCTATTTTTAATCCGACAAACGTTATATCATCGGTTTGCTCTTGAGTACCACGATGTTTTTCAATTACATCTGTGTAAATTTTCTTTTGAACAGAAAAGTCTTTTAAGTAGTTATCAATCAATAATTGTTTAAAACTTTTCTTGCTAAAGGAACGACCTCTTTCACCGCCCAATTGGTCAATATATCCATCTGTCGTAATAAAAAAATGTGTTTCCTCATCGACTGCAATTATATGTTCCTTAAAAAGATAGTACGCTTCAGACCTCTTATCCCCTATTGATTGACGATCTCCCTTAATCATCTTTAATGTATTGTTTTGTATGTAAAACAAAGGGGTCTGTGCCCCAACGTATTTTACGATTTTACTCTTGTTATTATAATAAAGCACCCCACCGTCAAACCCCACGTTGGAAGATGCACCTTCCACATCCTGCTTTAACAGGTGCTTTAACTTTATATTAAAATAACTTAATATCATCGCTGGACTGATATCTCCTTGACTGGCTACAGCCTCAGCGATAACCTGTTGCTGGACTGCCTTGACAAGTGCGGTTACAAAGGCTCCAGGAACACCATGCCCCGTGCAGTCAATCACAAAAAGGAGAAACTCATTTTTGTCTCGTAGCACTTCAAAAAAGAAAATATCACCACCGACGATATCCTTAGGTTTCCAAATAACAAAATAATCTTCAAGACTGTTTGAAATCAACTTGGTATCCGGCAGTAGTGCATTTTGGATAATTGACGCGAATTTGATAGAATCGAATATATTTTTATTAACTTCAGCAACTTTAACGGATGCTTTTTCAGCCTCTTCCTTGGCAGAAAAAAGCTCATGTTCCATATGTTTCCTTTCAGTAATATCCATATTGACACCTATAACTCGCCGTGTTCTATGATTATCATCTATATCAACTGCCCTGCCCACTGAAAGAATCCATTTCCACGAATCATCAGCAGCTTTCAAACGATATTCCGCTTGATATGTACCCTTGATGACGTTACGATAGAACAATTTTAATATGCGATCTTTATCTTCCGGATGCAAGAACAAAGAAAGAGGATCTGTCTCACCCTTCCAAAAACTTATTACCGTAAGCATAACGGTTAGAAAGATGGTCAACCCTAATACCGACACAAGAATAATTCTGATGGTATAATAACTGGTCAGCACCTCTTCTTCATCAATTTCAGTAGTTATTCCGAACCCCAAATCATGATCCCACACCCATGTTCCCAACACTCTTATACCACGGTAATCACGATACCCTTGCACATTGATTCCAGATTTTCCGGATATAGCACTTTTAGCCATAAGAGTAAGGGGTAATTTTGATAAAGGTTGCGGGATAAAACCTTTTTGCAGATTTCCACCGGGGTCACTGATTCGCAAGTTTAGAATTTCCTGATGATCTTTTGAGATCAAGGCAAGTTTTTGGAGTTGATCTGCAAATCGACTTTTCGAAAGAAACAATCCATTTGAATCAAATGTATAAGTTTCTCCACTTGATCCAATCTTTCCGATTTGGGTCAAACGATTATAATCATGTGCCAGGTCAAGTATAGTTGCTAAAACGGCGAATACATCGCCGTCTTCATCTTTTAAAGGAGCTGCAAAAAACATGGTTGTCGAGTTTTTATGATTTGTTATTTTCCCTGATTTTAACGAAACATCAGAACGAATCGGAGGAATGAATACCGTAGTTCCTGAAAAAGCTTTCCGCAATAAAGCAGGACGTTGTTCCGCAATCAAATTTTTCGTACCGATATTGGCATCACGCATTGATCCCACACTGATATCGTCAGGGGCTATTATAAAAAAACCAATATTTCCATATACTTTCCGCTTTACTTCAAAAAATTCGCGAATCTTCTTTAAAGAATCACTTTTAAGAATTAATTCCCTATCACGGGGCAGGAGAAGAAGTTTTTTGGCTAATTGAATCAAATGGGGATCCTTTGAGATATTTTTAATAGGTTCTTCTTGATATTTGATCCAAACCTTAAGAGATTCATGGGTTGCACTAACTAACCCTTGCAAAGAACTGGCGGCACTAATTCGTGTTTGCTTTTCAATAGTCTCCAGAGCCACCTCAGTAATGATAATAATAATTATCATTAATACGGAAAGCAAAATAGGACCGACTAAAAAGACTTTGCTTGAAAGCAATAAATTTGAAACATATTCACTAAAATAGTGCCTTAGTATAATAATAATGAACCCAAAAACAAGGGTAATACTTAAAATAAGCAAAACCCCCTTAATAATAAACTGATTGGTAATTGCTTTCAATGAACCACCCTTTTCAAGTAACTGCTCTATTTGGTTTTTAGATTCATCGAAAGAAAAAGATATCCATCGCTGCAAGATTTGATTTTGCTCTTTCTTGGTAATGGTTGCAATGGCTTTATTGATAATGGAAATAGCTTCAGGAGGCCAATCATTTCGCACTGTAATATGAAGGTCACTCTTGAAAGAGGTTTTAGCTACAACCTTAAGGGAATAAAGTGCATTTTTAGAGATGATGTATCTGACAACAAGCTGATCATCAACAAAAGCATCCAACTCTCCATTGAAAACTTTTTCCAGCCCAGTAAGTGTATCGGAAACTGAAATAATTTGAAGTTCCGGATAATCTCTTTTCAGTGTTTCTTCAGTCATATAGTCTTTCACAACACCGACCCGTTTTTGTTGAAGATCCTTCAAGCCGGTTATAGGCTTATCGACAAGTCGCATAACAATAACATCGACAAGTTTCAAATAGGGGTGCGAATAGTTCATGTACTGTTCTCGTTTTTCTGTTTTTTTTACACCCGGATAGACATCTACCAGACGTTTTTTTGCTTGCGTAACTGTTTCCTGCCAGCTTTTTGTTGGAACTAACTCGAAATTTATTTCACTTCTCTGGGCAATCAGTTTTATGAAGTCCGCTATAATTCCTTCATGTACACCGCTTTCAGGATTAATTTGCTCCATCGGCATCCAGTTGGTATCTACTCCCATTTTAATTGTTGGGTTACCCTGAAGCCATGCCAGTTCTTTTTGCGAAAATATTATATTGTTTTTGACATCTCCCAGCCATTTTTTTTGCAACGCTTTAACTTCACTTCTGGTTATGGTGAGCATAGTTTTTTGAAGAATTGATTGTAACTCCGGCCAATCATTACGCACTGCAATATTTAGTTTTTCACGCTCTGGATTATCGGTTAAAAATTCTCCTTTTACTTTCACACCTGTTATAAAATTTTCATTTATTTGATACTGCAGTGCCGCTAACTCCCCTAAAGCTGCATCCACATTTCCAAACTGTAAAGCTTTAATGGTTGCAAGTGTATCTTTCATGGGCACACGTTTAATGGCTGGAAATTTGGTTTTCAGGACTTCGTCGTAGAAGAAACCTTTCGTATAGGCTACCCTTTGACCAAAAAGTGACTTAACATCAGAAATCGAACTGTTTTCCAGTGCTATGATAACATTGGGGTTTTTTGCGTAACGTCCAGTATAAAGAAGGTGCTTTTTGCGTTCAGAAGTCTTTACAATATTGAGCATAACATCAAGCTTCTTGTTAAATGCCTGCTCCAGCAATTCTCCCCATTCCCCTTGAACATATTGTACTTCTATCCCAATTCGATTGGCTAACAGATTCATATAATCAATGGAGAATCCAGCTGGTTGCCCTCCTGTATTATAGTTAAAGGGAGGCCAATTCCATTCATTATGAACCTTAATTATCGGATGTTTTTTCAACCATACCTGCTCGGCCATAGTCAAGTTTAAACTATTATTGCTATTACTATTACTACTACTACTACTACTATTATTATTCTGATCTCCATCAGATATTATCCATTTTGCAACGATTTTTTGTTTTTCATTCATTGTCAAATCGGCAAGAGAACGATTTAATATATCCGCAAGAATCGGCCAGTCTTTACGAACACCAATCGCAAGGGCAACGGGCGGTTTTTCAATTTCTCCCTGTGCCTGCACATTAGTAATAAGCTCCTGCATAATCAAATACATGGCCACTGAACGGTTACCAACATAAGCATCGGCCTCACCCCTTGACACAGCATTAATGGCCTTGCTGGTGGAATCGTATTCTTTTACAGTAATATCAGGGTAGTTATTGCGAAAATACGTAACATTGTAGTAACCTTTTTCAAGAGCCACTGTTTTTCCGGCAAGGTCTTTTTCAGAATTAAAATAGGTCCCGCCTTTATTCCCTATAATTACATGCGGAATGGTTAGGTAGGGTTTAGTGAAATTAAAGAATGGCTCCCTCTCGCTCTTTGGAGTTATGTCCATTAATGCATCAAGCTTTTTCGTCTTTACAAGGTCATAATTTATACGGAAAGACTCTGGTTTAATGGTAATTATGCCATTAAGCCGTTTATTCAGGGCATGAATATAATCAGCACCAATTCCTTGGGGATGTCCATGTTCCCCTGTAAAGTTCAATGGTGGCCAATCTTTCATAGTACCAATAGTAATATTGGGGTGATCAGCCAGCCATGCACGCTCCGAGTCAGTTAACTCTATGGTTGACAAGGACTTTATTGCTGTTTCTGCCCCAGACACATGGATCAAGAAACCTGAAAAAAAAGAACCGAACAGTATTAAAACAAATAAAAAATATTTTCGAATTTTCACAAATGCTCCTAATTTAAATATCTCAAGATATGTGGATATGAGGGGGGGGGATAATACAACGCCTCTCTCTTGATAGATCACAGTAAAATACACACTCACTATTAAATTTGTACTAAAGTAGTATTAAAAAAAATAATTGTCAATAAAAAATGTCCGCTGTTATACTTTTAAATGCCCACCTCACAGTTCGTTAATAATCGTCAACTTTTCTATTGAATCAATTACAATTTTTTTCTTGGCTGGATATTCAAAAAATAATGGCTCATGTTGGATTCCGGGGTCTTGATATAGTAAAGGGAAATTTGATATTTTCTTAATCCACGAAAGGAATCCAACATATAAGAAAAACGCCCGTTATATCTTGGTTTTTAGAATTTATCCATAATGCCAAGAACGTGGCAAAGCCCTGCTTTTTTCTTTAATTGAGTTGTTCCTTGAGTAAGACCCTGAAACACAACTTATTTCTAACGACACAGCACGACCAGTTAAGCTTGCTTTCTTATCCCTGAGCATTGATGCTGAAGATGAAGCCACAAATATTTTTGTATTTTGAGAATCGTAAATATATGCCTTCATCATATACTTATCAATCTTTTTATTCGATTGAAACGTATAGAAATACTCTTTTATTCTGTTAATGGTTCCTTACCAAGACAATGTTTACAGGGTGAATATCCTTTATAAAAAGCTTCCCATTTACGAGAAAACCTTACTCTGTTTCGTTTTCCGGTCTTGGAACCATAGGGACACGTTAAAGCGTGAAACCGCATTGACTTTTGATTGCCAATATAAGTTTTGCCGGTTTCACGAAATTTATGCCAAATCCCAACTCTTTTTTTCATAGCTTCTTGTTGGGTTTCAAGAAATAGTTTTGCATATTTTACATTGGGCTTAACATACAAACAGTATGCATATCCTTTTTTTAATAGCCGGGCATTTACAAAAGTTCCATCTTTAAGGAATAAATACCCAAGCATTCGTCCATATCTGTCAAACTGTTTTTTACCCCGTTCCAGTTCGACTTTTAAATTTAAAACCAATGTTTTATTATACTCAGACGCTTTATTTCCGAACGGTTCAGCCTTTTGGTCTTTATGGGCAACTTCAGGAGTATTTATTCCTATATACCTAACCCTTTGACCATTAGACATAACAACAGTATCTCCATCATCAACCCATGTTACCTTATAACTTTTTTTATCAGAAGCAAAACACTCCAACCACGAAAAAATAGCCAGCAGAACTATAATATAAAAAAATAATTTCTTATAATTAACCTTTACCGATTTCATAACAAAAACCTCCTCTTTATAATGAATATTATTTACAATATAACCCTTGACAATATATGATACTTTTTGTATTAAAGCAAGCATATGGTAAAATTAAGAGATTTATATGAAAGTCCATGAGATATATTTTTAAACTTTCATTTGTTGTAGCAGTCAATTTTACCATGGTGATTATAAACAACAACTTAAGTGTTCACAAAATTTAGTAGAACAGAATAAGTTTTTTAACACGATAAGCCATGATACCAAAAGGGAAGAAGGAAACGTTAATGAAACTTACACCAAAGCAAGAAGGAGAAGTGATAGAGCAATTTGAAAAGGGTGTTAAAACAGTGGATAAAGCTTCTCTTTTGCAAACAGCTGAC
>NBLS01000072.1 GCA_002084385.1 Desulfobacteraceae bacterium 4572_19 | reverse complement strand
TTTTTTGTAAAAGATTGAAATAATAAATCGTTTTTAAAGGCTCTGTATCTTAATTGCTGGATAATAAAATATTCGGCATAAAGACCTTTTTCACGATTAATTTTCCCTGTTAATTGACGGTATTTTTTTTGGGCTTTTATTAAAAGACCTTTTTCACGATTAATCTTTCCTGTTAATTGACGGTATTTTTTTTGGGCATTTATTAATAATGCTTTGTACTCATTGGTTATCTCTTTGGGATCAAACTTTTGTATCTCTTTTTGATAAACACCACGAAAAACTTTGTCGAAGATATTATCCTGTACGCCTTTATAATCAAAATTTGTTAATCCTTCCTCTATGATATCTGCTTTTTCCAGTTTCTTTATTGACAGGAACATCCATTATGCCGGAATAATTTACAATCATTTCAATAGATTCTGATTCCGGCATATTCTTAAAAGTATATTGCATAAATCTGCTTGGAAGCATTGTAAGAAGAATACTACGTAACCATCCTACTTGACTTCCGGAAATTAAAAGTGGAGCGTTTTTATATTCAGCGGTTTTCATGTAGCCTGCGGCAAAATCATTCATGCAGAATTGACAATTTTTATCCCTGTAAACTTCGCTGTTTAAGTATTGAAATTCATCTATAATTTGTACAATAAATTCGTTTTGTTCAGTGGCTATTATATGGGGAGCATTTCTTACCATACGCCATATAGCGTTCGTTTCCTCATTTAACGCCAAACGTTTTACAGCATTAATTCTTTTAACAAGATGATGTTGTCCTTCTTTTTGTGCAGATTTAACAGCATCATCAAAATCACCCAAGTCCGATGATCTGATATATTCTGCATTTCTTGATTTAAAGGCAATATATTGATAAATAAAAGTTAAGAAAAAATTCTTGGAGAACTCAACTGACCATATGGAACCTTCCTCTACCTCATAAAAAAATGGAATAACACCATCATTTTTTTCAAAAGTTATATTATACAACCTTTGTAGCAAAGCTGTTTTACCTGTTTTTCTTCGGGATAATACTGCAATACTTGAAGATATTTTTCTCTGTTTATGCGAAGATGAGGTGCTTGTGAACGCTTACATGAAATTAAATCGTAAAGTTGAATATTCTTTTTCGTAACCGTTCACGAACAAGAAATGTGATTTTTCGGTAATCTCACATTTGTAAATGTCACATGGTAAAGATTTTTTTTCTTTATCACTTCTCTTATCTGCTTTTAATGAAAGAAGTTTGTACATAAGAAAATCTTCCTTGATAAGGGTTCACAAAAAAATAAATTATATTTATTGTTTGGTGAACCCTTAAACAATTTTAAAAATACTAATCAAAACCATTCACAAAATCACTATCCCTTGCACGTTCAGTATCAATCACAAATTCAACAGAACGAGAGGTGGTGGTACTTGGTCTGATTCCGTTTAAAAGCTCTACTTCGTACCCTGAGTATCTGTAAGGAACACCTTTTAAAACAATATTTCCGCTTGCCGCAATTACATCCTTAATCATTTTATTTATATTTGCCTGAAGGCGAAAAGCATCTGTATTTTCAACTTCTACAGCCCAAATACTTAAACAAAGTTGGGGGTTATCAGGAACAAGTTTAGAGCTTTTTTGTACAACACCAAGAACACCGCTTGCTGTATTTAACACTTTTCCAAATACTTCGGTAACTGTATGTTCAGTTGCCCCTCTTAAATTTACTCTATAGCTGTTTCGTAGTGAATCAGAGCGTTTTTGTAAAGCATTGGAATTGGAAGAGCCTAAATTATTTCCACCTGAATTTACAACAGAATTACTGTTATTTGATTTATAGTTAGAAGAAGTCCCTCGCTGTTTCCATGCTGTTAAAACACGAGCAAGTTTATATGCAACATCTTCTTCAACTTTCCAAATTGCCTCTTCACGATCTCTTTTTGTCAATTTCCAGATTTTTGAAATACTGGCACCTACATCACGGCCAGCAGAATCGTAACACTCCCCTTCAAGAAATGCTCGTACTCTGTACATGCCGTCAGATGTTTTTTTTACCTTAATTTTAACCCATAAAAGATAAGCGAGATCAGTGCCGTATT
This sequence comes from Desulfobacteraceae bacterium 4572_19, assembly GCA_002084385.1. Next base: position 7,382 of record NBLS01000072.1, on the reverse strand, counting down.
TATGGCAGATAGATTCACCATTCATTCGGGAATCACTTTTTGATATCTCAAAATCTTTTTCCCGATCATGCACAATTGCTTCTGTTGCCGCTGCATTAATTACTTCAAAACCTGATTTTACTAACCTGTTATTAATTACTCTAATAAGTCGTCTAAAATGTTGCTGATCGGCACTATCTTTGGATTCTAATCCTTGTTCAACATAATGTGGAACAACTACAATACTTGTTTTAACAGCAAATGCTACATTGCTACTTGCAAATATCAGTAAAAATGCAAATAGTACTACCGATAACCATGATTTTTTCTTGTAATACTTCATTGTGCTTTCTGTCATTTTACAACCTCCATAACTTATTTTTAATTATTAATAAATAAATGCCGGATTACCAAAACCCGGCACTACAAACATTTAAAAAAACGTAACCGCTCACGAACAAGAAATGTGATTTTTCGGTAATCTCACATTTGGAAGCGTTCACAAGTGTCTTATATTTGCATAAACAGCTTATCATATAATAGTTGTCCTATATATGACGAGCTGTTTATGCGAAGATGAGGTATTGTGAACGCTTATAAAAAAACTTATCAATGTTGAGATGCCTGATTGGGTTACGTTGTGAAAGCGTAGGAATACTATCGTATTTTGAGCTTTCACAACGTAATCCAATTAGATATATCAGCGTTTAAGAAGTGCAAGTTATTTTTTTGCGAGCCCTTATTCAAATCCCCTTGTAAAAAAGATTCTGATACTTTTTCCCGAAACAGGTTTTAAATTATACCTGTAAGCACCTGAACCATTAAGACTTCCACGAAGCCATTGAATTAATTCCTCCATTTTTCTATATCGTTTTGAATTTACAGAAATTTCATAACATACACAAGAAGATACGCCTTTACACTTATTATAAAGCCTTTGAATACGGATAACCCCAGGATAATTTTTTAACATGGGATATATTCTGCCTTCAAAATTATCAATATAATCGTAAAAGCAAAGGTCAAAATCACTTAAATATGAGGGCTCTGGTTTTATAATAGGTTTTATTTCGACAGGTATAACGGGTTTTTCAATAGGTTTTTCAATAGGAATTTCTTCTTTTTTTTCCTTAATTGCAATCACCTTTACAGGCAGTGAAACATAAGCTTCAGTTTCTCTTCCGGGAACATATTTTTTATCTTGTTTATACCTTGCACTTACCCATACCTGAAAAAGTTCCTTATGAATTTCATGTACCTTTACAAATACAACAATATTTGCTTTAGCCGGATCATCTGTTACAGTAACTTCCTTATATCTGGCAAGATAGTTGGAAACGAGGTTAAAAGCACTGTTAAAATATTTTATTTTACCGGGATTTTCTTTTTTAACATATACAATAACTTCATCTAACTCCATATTATAAAAAAGACAGCTTAGATTTCTGGAAAGGTATGCTGCAAGAAGATCTGCCTGACGTTCATTAAAAGGAAGGGGGCGAAGACCTAAAAGATACTCATCAGGGCTTGTCTTGTGCAATGCTTTTTTTTGCATGGAAGAAGGATTTCCCTGCCATGCAATACCAAAGCCTGTAATCCATTTCTTTTCAACAATATCCAAAGCTCTAATTTTAACATTCAGTTTTCCGTTAATACTTGAAATAAATGCATCAATACCTATATAATAGTCCTCTTTTTTGGTTCTGTTACACTGCACGTCTTTTATACTGGTATGATATTATCTTTGTCCATACTAACAAAAAGAAACGATTGTCCTTTAAAACGCGGGCTTTCACCCAGTTCCTTTATAAGATAGGGGATAGCAGTATAATCAACCCAATCTTCCAGAGACATATTCTTTTCCACATGACCCGGACCTTGCATAGGCCTTGGCTTAGGACACCCCAAAATAAATAAACATGAAATAATAATTGCAACACCAATTAATTGTTTAAACATAATTTTCACCTTTCTGACTTACTTTTATAAATTAAAAAACCGAAGATTCCATATCTTTATGATAGAACCCTAACTCTTTTAAACGCTTTATGCTTTTTTGTTTCTCTTTTTCTGAATCAAATAAAAGTACTATATAAGTCTCTCCAAGGGGAGTTCTAAACCAGTCAAGGCGAAGTTTTGGATCTCGTTTTTTAAAATATGCCAGAAAGTCCCTCGCTCTGAAGGGGTTATGAAAAACTATAATGGGGAGTTTACTTCCCGGTTTATATTTTTGCTTGTGTTTATTTTTTCCTGTAACTTTCCCTGCAATTTTTCCTGCTTCTGCTCCAATTAAAATCTGTTGAAGATGGTGATAGATATAACCACTGTACCAGTTTGCACCTTTAGGGATTGACCATGGGGTTGCATTTTTGGAAATCCGTCCGGGACCATAATTATATGCGGCAATAGCCAAGTGTAAATCCCCTTTATAGCGTTTAAGCATTTTTTTGATATATCTGGCACCGGCTTTAATATTTTTACAAGGATCGTATAGCTCTTTTATACTTTTTAATCCAAGATCGCCAGCTGTGCCCGGCCATTGAATCTGCATAATTCCATAACATGACTTTGATGATTTGGCGAGATGATTAAAATCTGACTCACCTCTTGCAAATGCTAATAATAGTGTAAGGGGAAGATTATATTTTTTGGCAGCTTCTCTAAAACACTTATCATGGGGATACTCTTTTAAAGGTTCAAGATTCGCATCCTTTTTTAAATACTCTTTCCAAGATGAAGAGTAATCAAGTTCTTTAATTTTCATTCTGGCAGCCGAAATTGTTGGAGGTTGAAAAAAAATACCGACTATAAAAATAATAACTATTATGTATTTTAAAAGTTTCATAATTACTCCTTTAGAGGTGTAAATACTTATCTGCTTTGGTGAACTCTTATTCAAGAGTTACCTTACCTGTAGCAGAAATTACAAGTCCGCCACCTTTTTTTCCCTTCATAAGACCGCTAAACTGCCTGCTTATTTTCGGAGCCAAAACAACGGCATAGGTCATTGTGTTTTTACCAAATGCTGCGACTACTCGTTTTCCTGCTCGGATAATTTTTTCAGGTACAGTTTGGTAATCCATTTGATATATTTTTTTCGGTGCAGGTGCAGAAAGAAATACAACGCTTCCCGAATGTTTAACTTTAAGTTTCCAGCTTTTGTTGCCTGCAAGGATATAAAGTTCTACCATATTTCCTTTTTTCAATAATTTTAACAAAGCTGCATTTGATGCAAATCCAAGTGTAAATCCCTCTTTTTCTTCTCGGGCAGGTTTGCTATCTTCTTTTTGTTCTTCTTTTTGCTCTTCAGGCTTAGATTTCGGTTCTGATTCTTTAGTTGGTTCAGTAATTTCTTGTTCATGCACTATTTTTTCAATTTCGACTTTTGCCTCATCTAATTTTGCCTCTACTTTCTCTAATTCATCCCTTCCATTTTCAATAAGACTGGCCGTTTTGTTAAGATCGGATTGTTTTTTTAACAACTCTTTTTGAGCTTGCTTATTTAATTTTCTAAATTTTTCTTCCTGTTTTTTTGCAGACTTGACAAGGATATCAATATTGGATAAAATGCGTCGTTTTCGTTTTATCTCTTTTAACTTTTTTTTTGCTATGGAATCTAATTTTTTTACACTGTTTCTTTGCTTTATTATCTCTTTACTGTTTTGTTCTACCTGCTTTTTTTTTAAAATAACATTTTTTTCAAGGGAAACAAGATCCTGCTTTAACTTATCTGCATTCTCTTTTAAAATTTCAATTTCTCTTTCAAGTATCTCCTTGCTTTGCATTTTTGGTTTGTTTTCGGCTTCACTTACCGGCAAAGATTGAACAAGGGCAAAAATGACCATAAGACACATACAGATAATGGCAAGAAATCTCATTACATCTGTTTGAAGAGCCTCAGATTCATCAGTTGTAGCTCCTCCTCTTTGTCTTCTTCCACGGCTGATCATGGTGCATATCTCCTTGTTGTCGTGCTGTTTTCAAGAAGAAGGGCAATTTTATCAAGTCTTTCAAGTACGTCTTGTTTCTCAGAATCAAACTGATTGGTAAAAAAAAGATTGAGTTTCGGGCCGGCTGACCATGCTTTGATCATCTTCATTATATAACCGCCAATTCCACCGATAATAGTAGTGGAAAGAGATAGAAGTATTCCACCGTCCACAAGTTGGGTAAGAATATAAAAAGCACCTTTTTGTGCGGCAGTTTCAGCATCCATATTGCCAAGGGAAACAAGAAGTGCGTTTCTCATTCCTATGGCTGTCCATATTACTCCTATACCAAAAAAAATATTTACAAGAAGATCGAGCTTTTCTTCTATAGCAGTTATCTCTTCGGATGAAGAGGTAACTGCATTTAACAATTTTATTAGTTTATTTAAATAAAAAACATACCCTGCAGCAATCAGGGAAAAAGGAATAATCGAAAGTCCCAGATTCTCATAGCACCACCGAAGAAAAGTTACCAGTGAGAATCCTCCAACCGAACTTACAGCAATTATTCCTGAAATATTAAGTATATACAAGATAAGAAGAGCACAAACCACACCCGAAAGAATGCCCTTTATGTAGGTTGCTATACTTGGATTATCCTTTTTCCCTTTCATAAATATTATCTCCTATTACAAATGTGAGATTACCAAAAAATCACATTTCTTGGTCGTGAACGGTTACCAAATATCACTGACTATAAAGAACATGCACTGCAAGTTGCTTCCAAGATTAGTTCTATTTTATCCAGGTCACCAAAGGCTTTGTTATAAGTTAATTTATCATTACACGCCTTTAAAAGTCCCAACTCTTTTGCTTGAAGTTCACTTTTGCACTCTGCCATTATACTTCTTAAACGAGGACAATGACTACAGGTTGAATAATCACCAGGTAGTGAGATAAATCGGCTTGAAAAATATTTGGTATAATACTCTTTAGCTTGAATTTTACTAATTATTCCCTCATTTTTTGACCATACCAAAAGTTGACTAAATAATTCCTTATTTCTTAATTCAGGGGCACCAGAGCAGGTATTTAATAACGCAGAAAAAATTGTTTCAAACTTATACCGGCATTCTGGATTAGATAAGGTGGACTTAGCCGTTGCAAATGCCTCATCTACAAGAAATCCGGTTGGAATAGGACAAGTATTTGCTACCGCAGGTGTTGGTTCTTTTGGAGCACATCCTACAGTAATGATAAAAGCTACTGTAACAATCATGATAATTTTTACAAGTTTCTTAATACTCTTCATTTTTTTTCTCCTTATTGATTTAAATATTTGTATAACCGCCATGATGGATTGACCACCACAACAAAAAATGAAAGTCCTTATGATACGGCATTTTATGGAGACTTTCATATAAACTTGCCATGGAAGATAGTACGCCACAACAAAAAATAAAAGTCTTTATAATATAGCTTTTCTATGGACTTTTATATAAAAAGATTACCTTTTAAGAAAAATTAGTTCATTTCAAGGGGGCTAACAAAACCTCCTGGAACATTACTATTTTGCATATCAGGCAGTGCAGAATCATCATCCGGCTCCCCAAATGTTTCATCTCTGGAAGACTTTGTCTCATAATAGATAACATCTCCATATAGTTATCTCCCATTTGTGTTGCTATTTGTGCACATCCCGGATCACTTGAACCATCACAACCAGTTTCGTTATACAGTCTTGATTGCCCCTCTAACTTCATAATTACGTCTTTAAGACCCTCCTCCATCGATTTAGCGATAGCTCCAGTTTGAGCTAAATGTTCTGCAACATCGTTGGGAAAAAGATTAAGCGTTGGTTTTGACTTGGCTGAAATAGAAGTTGTAGAAATTCCCATTCCCAACAAGGCTACAAATCCCCAAAATAAAACTTTCTTAAAAATTTTTTCCATTTTCATTTTTCAATCTCCTTAATTAATTATAATTAAAATTTTATACCCTTACTTTTAATAAGAACGGCTTTGGCAAGTTTATCCGTCTCATCTTCATAAAGATAATAAACCCGATATTCGGACGGTCCTGTTTTTCCTGCCAAACAAGTTACTCCACTTATGGAAGTTATATATTTTGCAAACCTGTCTGCCTTGGTTTTAAGATAGAAAGGTCCCCAAAAATAAAATCTTTCATCATCAGTACTTGCATTATTCTGAGAAATATCCTGAACTACATCCGTTATTGTTTCATTAGATATAATCTCGGCAGGTTTTTGAATATCTTGTAACGGTTCAACACCCTTTAGTGGTTCGTCAACATTTTCACTTTCTGCCACCTGTTTATTATCAGAAAGTTTTTCAATTTCCTGTACATCAGTAGATGTTTTTACATTTTCAGGCAGTAAGTTGTTTGTTTTTATGTCAGAATTATTACTGTTTTTCTCAGATACCTCCTTTTCTTTTTTTGCGATTATAGTTTTTGGTACAAGTGAAGAATCGGACTCTTTTTTTTCTGTTAATTCAATATTATTTTGCTTATTTTTGTTATCTTTTTTATCATTATTCTGAGTACCACTATTTTTTTCAGCAATATTATCTATAGGCTCATGTTTATTAATCTTTTCTTTTGCTAAAATATCTTTAACTGTGGAATCCGCCATTACCTGTTGATCATTATCTAATTCTTTTTGGGAATTATTAGTAACGTCAAAAAAAAACCACCAAAACAAACCAACTATCAATATTCCTACAAAAAAACTTACAACAAGTTTAATATTCATAATTATTATTCTCCATTTTTCTTGTTATACTTTTAAATAAGGATAAATATACAATGCCCTATAAAGACATAATGAACACTCACTATGAGACAGCACAACGCCTAACATAAAGATACCTGCTTTACAATAAAAAAATTTCATACTTTTATAGCATACACACCATGTTTCCCATTAAAACAGTTAACAAATTAAATTTTTAGATATAAAATTAAAAGATGGGGATTCAAAATATCAAGAAAGCAAATACGAAATATAAAAAATCCATTGTTATTACATTTTTTAATAAAATTAAAATATTTAAAATTCTCTATCCCTTGCAAGTTCAGGATCAATAATAAACTCAATTGATTTCGATGTAGTTGAGCCTGGTCTAATTCCGTTTAATAGCTCCACTTCATACCTTGAGTATCTGTAAGAGATGCCTTTTAGAATAATATTTCCATCTGCTGCAATTACATCATTAATCATTTTATTTATATTTGTCTGAAGTCGAAAAATATCTGTATTTTTAACGTTCACTGTCCAGATACTTAAACAACGTTGGGGATTATCAGGTACAAGCTTCGAACTCTTTTGTGCGACATCAACAACACCCCTTGCTGAGTTTAAAACTTTACCAAATATTTCAGTAATTGTATTCTCCGTTGCTCCTCTTAAACTTACTCTGTAGCTGTCGTAAACAGAATGATGTTGAATGGGAG
>NBLS01000071.1 GCA_002084385.1 Desulfobacteraceae bacterium 4572_19 | reverse complement strand
AATTATACACAATCTATATAAAATTAAAAAATAATAAAATAGACTTCTTTGAGACCCGATTCAATTCTTATCACTATTTAGTTTTCAAAGATCAAATATCTAACAGATCAAATAATAAACATACAAAATAACAATGGCTAAATAAAAAGCCCATACAAAAAAAATGCCTTACAGGCAGAGTGATTTTTTCTAATACAAAAAAAATGCCTTACAGGCAGAGTGATTTTTTCTACTCTCTCACCGAAAGACTCAGCCGTTATACATGAGGAAAAATCAGGTGTCAACTACTTTTTTAAATAAAATGAATTTTATTTAAAAATACACTTATACCATTGATTTTATTAGATAATTTGGTAAACGTTCACAACACTCCATCTTCGCATAAACAGCTTATCATATATAGGACAACTATTATATGCCAAGCTGTTTATGCGAATATAAGGCATTGTGAACGCTTACAAATGTGAGATTACCGAAAAATCACATTTCTTGGTCGTGAACGGTTACGATAATTTATAATTATTTATATCTTGAAAAAAGCACTTTAAGAAAATCATTACTTTTTTCAAGACTCTCCTCACAATAATCACCAAGGTAAGTTTGGACAGAGTTTAATAATTTTACCCCTTTATTATGATTCGAAGACAAAAGACCTCTGTTTACCTCTTCCATTGATTCCTGAAATAAATCAAGTGTATCCTTAACATATTTATTTCCGCCAATAAGAGTCGCATAAAGATCAAGATCCTGGGCGAACATACGTCCTAAAAGTTCACAGTTAAGACGAAAAATAGGTGTTGAATAAGAAACAGTATCTTCAGGTTTCATATTCATTTTTTGCATTGTACGTCCCATACAGACAGTTAAAAAATGAGTAAGCCCCTGAACAAGTGCCATATGTTTATCATGATCAACTGCATCCATGGCAGTTACAACACCATTTTCTTTTTCAAGAACACCTTCCAACCATCCTGACCAATGTTTTACACGTGCAGGAACAACTATAATATTCTGACCATTTAATGATTCAGTAAAAGGTCCAAACATAGGATGTACACCGATTACTTCGGAAATCCCACACTCTAACATACTTTTTACAATATCTTCTTTCTGGGAACACACGTCCATCAACAGCTGATTTTTTTTTAAAATCGGTCCTATTTCTTTGCAAATTTTAATAGCAGTATCGATTGGAGTGCTTAAAATAATAACATCACATTTTTGAACAATATCATTATTTTTTAACTTCGTATTTAAATCTGAAATCAAAACTTTATACCCGAAGCTTGAAAAAAACTTTTCAAACCAGCATCCCATTGCTCCTGCTCCACCAATTATACCTATTGTGGTATGGTTCATAAAATAGCCTGTTACCTTAAAACATGTTATTGTAATATGTTATCGTAAAACCCGTTGTCTTAAAACCCTTTGTCTTAAAAAATGGTCAGCGATTACCAGATTTACCATAGATTCACAAACAACATTTATTCGGGGAATAGCCGAAATATCATGCCTACCTTTTGTTGATATTAATACTGGATTGTTGTTTTTATCAATTGTTTTTTGTTCTAAACTTATTGATGGAATAGGTTTTACTGCAACCCTTATTATTATTTCATCACCATTTGATATTCCCGCAAGAATCCCACCTGAATTATTTGATAAAAATCCATCAGGAACTATCTGATCATTATTTTGATAACCCGTCATTTCAGAAACATTAAATCCAGCACCTATTTCTACACCCTTTACAGCCCCAATACTCATCAAGGCTTTTGCAAAATCAGCATCAAGTTTATCGAAAACCGGATCACCGAGACCTGCCGGTATTCCTTTTACTTTTATTTCAACAATACCCCCAACTGAATCACCTTTTTTCAGTACCTGCTGTATTTTTTCTTCCATTTTACCAGCAGCTTTCATATCAGGACAGCAAAACTTATTTTGAGATATTGCATTAAAATCAAAACTTTTAATTTTAATGCCTCCCAATTCAACAGTATATGCAAAAGTTTCTATATTTTCCATATCTAATAAAACTTTTGCTACAGCACCTGCTGCAACCCTTGCAACTGTTTCCCTTGCAGATGCACGTCCGCCTCCACGCCAGTCTCTTATTCCATATTTCGCCTGATATGTAATATCACCATGTCCTGGTCTAAAAAGTTCCGCATTTTTTTTATACGCTTTAGAATCAGCATCTTTATTGTAAACCACTATCATAATAGGAGTGCCTGTGGTTTTACCTTCAAAAACACCTGACATTATAATAGCTTTATCAAGTTCTTTTCTTGTTGTACTCGCAGAAGATGAACCAGGCTTTCTCTTATCTAACATAGTTTGTATCGCCATTTCATCCAAAGGAATACCTGAAGGACAGCCTTCAACTATAACACCCACTCCTTTTCCATGGGATTCTCCCCAGGTTGTTATCTTAAATAATACTCCAAAGCTACTACCAGACATAATATCTACCCCAACTATAGGAACTTTAAGACCAGCAATTGCAAAACACATAGCCATTCTATGATCATTGTAAGTTTTAATTATTGCCCCTTTTGGAGTTGTACCTTTTATAATAAGCCCTGATTCTGTGGCAGTTGCATTAACACCCATCTTTATAAGTTCAGTTGCAACGCTCCCCAAACGATCACACTCTTTTTCTTTTAGATGTGCTACATTTGTTATTACAGTGGTTCCATTTGCAAATGATGCTACAACGGCAAGGGTAGGCACAATATCCGGCATATTGGACATATCTACCTCAATCCCTTTAAGCTTACCACCTTTTACGGCAATTCCATCATCTTCAAATTGAACTTCACACCCCATTTTTTTTAACACATTTGCAAATTGAACATCCCCTTGACGTGAATCCATGGAGATATTTTTTACTTTTATTCTATTTCCTACAATAGCTGCTGCCGCCCAAAAATAACCAGCCTGTGAACAATCGGGTTCAACAAAATAGTTACCACTTTGATAACCTTGACAACCCTTTACAAAAAAACTTTGATAACCATCTCTTTGAACCGTAATTCCAGCTTTTTCCATTATATCTATTGTCATATCAACATATGGTTTCGATACAATTTTATCGGCAATTTTTATTTCAATACCATTTTGGGTACATGGTGCCATAAGCAAAATTGAAGAGAGAAACTGACTACTGATATTACAATTTAGTATTAAACTTCCTCCAGTCACCTTTTCTTGTATCTGCAACTTTTCATCAGCAGATGTATTAAAAATAGTTTCGTTGTTTGTTATGGAAGTAACTTTGCCATAATTATTTAAATAATTATCTAAGTACCTTTAATTGATTTTGCACTAATATTAATCTGACTTAACCCATCAAGAAGATCCTGAATTGGTCTTTCCTGCATTCGTTTTGTTCCGGTCAGTGTATATATACCTTCTCCTAACGCTGCAATGCCGGTTAGAAGCCGCATGGATGTTCCTGAATTTGCAAGATAAATCGGTTCTTTACAAGGATCAAATTTTCCATTTTTACCCCAAACGGTAGTTATATTGTCTTTCTCTTCAATTTTAACTCCCATTTGCCTTAATGCTTTCATCGTCAACAATGTATCTTCACTTTTTAGGCAATTATCTATTATACATTTACCAGCGGAAAGAGCTGTTGCTATCAATAATCTATGAGTATAACTTTTTGAACCCGGAACAATAATACTGCAATCTTTTATTGCTTGTTGTTTAATTTGTATCACTTTATCTCCTGATATCCTGATATCCTTCCTATGCTTTAGGATTATACTACAACTTTTTATTACTTGTTATTTAATTTGTATCACTGTATCTCTTGATATCCCTCTTGTGCTTTAGGATAAGATCCAACACATTTTAAAAAAAGAGAAATTTCGCCAATCTGGTCAATGGCTTTTTTAATTATAGGATCATCAATATGTCCTTCGATATCTGCAATAAAAAAATAACTCCAATTTTCATTTCTTATGGGACGAGATTCTAATTTTACCAGATTCAGACCGGCTTTGGCTATAGGATCAAGAGTTTTAAATAGTGCACCGGAAGTATGAGAAGTAACAAACATAATTGTTGTTTTATCATTTCCAGTCATCGTTGTTGTTTTTGCAACTTCATCTTTGGCAATTATAAGAAATCTGGTAACATTTTTTGTAAAATCTTCAATTTTAGATTCCACGATTTTTAAATTATACTCAACAGCGGCTTTATTACTTGCAATTGCAGCAGCGTTTTTATTACCCACGATCTTTTTTGCTGCCCTTGCTGTACTTCCACACTCTTCAAGACTTACACCCGGTAAATTTTCCTGAAGCCATGTTCTACATTGACTAAAAGCCTGTGGATGAGAATAAATAACCTTTATATCATTAATATTTCCTGTTTCAGATAATAAGTCATGGGATATTATCTGATATTTTTCACCACAAATTTTTACATCTGACTCAAAAAGAAGATCCAAAGTATAATTTACAGCTCCTTCTATGGAATTTTCAACCGGAATTACACCATATAAACTTGCGCCCCTTGCAACTTCAATAAAAATATCTCCAATAGTAGTCTGGGGTACAAACTTACCTGAATATCCAAAGTGATTCATGGCTGCAATATGGGTATATGTTGCAGCCGGCCCGAGATATGAAATAGTTTGTGGTTTTTGAAGTTCACGGGATGCGGCAATAAGAACACTAAAAATATATTGAAGCGTTGTATTGCTAACAGGCCCCTGATTAAGTCTGGACAATCTTTCCATAATGATATTTTCCCGAGATTTATCCAATACCTGACTGTTAAATTTTTCTTTAAGTTCGCCAACCTGCTTACTGATATTAAGTCGTTTATTAATTAATTTAACCAAGTCACCATCAATATTATCAATGGCATCTCTTAGATTAGACATACCTTCATTAAATTTTTTTTCATTAATTATTTCATCAGCCATATTATTTACCCATAAACAGTTACAGTTTATTTTTCCGTAAGCGTTCACAATATAAGGCACTTGTGAACGCTTACAAATATGAGATTACCGAAAAATCACATTTTTTGTTCATGAACGGTTACATTTTCCGTTATTTTTTCATTAGTGTTTCGTTATTTTTCTGTTATGGTCTCTTCAATTTTATGACCAAAATGCCTGCCACCTTCTTCCACAGCAACAAGAACCTTATCACCAGGTTTAAGACTTACCACAGATAAAGGCTCTCCATCAGAGTTTGTCAGCCGAATAGTTTCTGCATTTTGTACAATTGTTGTTATCTCTTTGCCTGAAACAAGGGCTTTGATAAGAAGAAGAGGTCTTTTTTCTATTTTTAAACGACCAACAGAAGCCTCTCTAACTTTACCTTTATAATCAGTTAACATAACCTGATCTCCTGAAGATAATTCAGAAAGATAACGAGTTTTTCCACCTGGAGTTCGAATATAAGCATGAACTGCTCCGGCATTTACCCTAAATGGTCGAGGTGCAACATACGGATTTTCTATGCTTTCCGCATGTACAAGGAAAAGTGCACTACTGCTGTTTCCCACCAGCATCCCCTCCCCTTTTCCCATATTAGTACATGTATCAACACAAACTCTATCTCCCATTCCCAGGGGTAAAACCTCGGTTATTTCAGCACTTTCAAGCTTTATAGACTCTGTTTTTTCATGGGCAAATGATAGGATTTTTTTAAGCTCTTGTATTTGGGAAGCATGATATAAGATTCCATTTACACCTTTTTCCAGAACACCAAATGCTGTTTTTGCCTCTTGAAAATTATTTACAGCAACTATCATATCTGCCCCTTTTGCAATTAAATTCTCAAGGGGAATAATCGTCCAGTCAGTACAGTGAATAATAACTTTTTTTCCTGTGGCAATTTTTACAACCTCATTTTCGTCCTCACCTTTTTTTATGGTATATTCAACCACATCTTTTTCAGGTATTAAATCCCCATCTTTTGAAATTGTTTGAATTTTCCCCAAAGTTTTTACTTTTTCAGAGTAACCTTCCGGAATTAATAAAGCATCTGCTCCACCTTCAAGAGCAGTGGTAACAAAATCTTTATTCCAGGGATCAATTTTTATCCAAATTTTTCGCATAATCTTATAAAAACCTTTCTTTAAAGGATTCACTCAAATAACTATTTTATAATTTCTAACGCATCTTCTACACCTGCACCATTATGAATAATGGAAGCCATAGCCCTCACCAAACGTTCCGGATCATGATGCTGAAATACATTTCTTCCGATGGAAACACCAGAGCCGCCAGCATCAATGGAACCTTTTACCATTTCAAGAATTTCTTTATCAGAGTCCATTTTTTCACCACCGGCAATAACAACCGGTACGGGACATCCTCCAACCACTTCACTAAAAGATTCAGGGCTTCCGGTATAAGACACCTTAACAATATCGGCACCCATTTCACAACCTACACGGGCTGCATGTTTTATTTCATTAAGACCAAATGAATTTATTTCTTCCCCACGAGGGTATATCATTGCAAGTAGCGGAAGCCCCCATGTTTCAGCATCACGACTTACTTTTCCAAAATCTTTTAACATCTCTTTTTCGTCATCATCACCCAGATTCAAATGTATGGATACTGCATCCGCACCCAATTTAATAGCTTCCTTAACAGAACATACCAAAGTTTTTGCATTTGGATGTGGGGAGAGGGATGTTGATGCTGAAAGATGAATAATCAAGCCGATATCAGGTCCTTTTTCCCTAAGTGCTTTATTTACAAGACCTTTATGCTCAACAATAGCATTAGCACCACCTTCAGCAACTTTTTGAATAGTTGACTTTAAATCAATCAGGCCTTCGATGGGTCCAATAGAAATGCCATGATCCATCGGAACAATGATTGTTTTACCGGTATCCCTGTTAAAAATACGTTCTAATCTGATTTTTTTTCCAATTTCACTCATAAAAATTCTCCTGTAATACATAAAAAAGGCCACAGAGTTTTAAATCCTGCGGCCTTTTATAAAAACCACAGGACTTACAAAGTCCACTGTGGTCTAACTTTCATGCTTTATTTATTCTTGCAAATTCAGCGCACCACAGGCAGATAAGTATTATAAAAATAATACTTAAAATAAAAACTATATATACCTGAAAAGCGACGCAACATAATAGTACCCCTATAAATGGCAAAACTAACCACCTCAACTAAAAATGAAAGCCTCTATTATACTCTACACCGACTTTCATACAAAATTAAAAACTTACAATAAAAAATTCAATAAGATACATTGCTCAACTTGTCAAGATGTTTTTAAAAAAATATGTATCCTGTTTAAATTTTAGGGTAAATTTATTTTTTATAATAATTTATCCCTGATTTTATTGGTTTTTATTTTTTACAAATCATTTTTACACTAAAATTTAAACGGGATACAAAATATGTATATATTTCTTGACATTATTTATTTTTATAGTATAGAATACTTTTTTATAAAATAAATTGGAATTACAGTTATAAAGTACCTGAACGAGTTCTTCCACTGTCTTAAATTTCGTAACCGTTCACGAACAAGAAGTGTGATTTTTCGGTAATCTCAATATATGACAAGCTGTTTATGCGAAGATGAGGTGCTTGTGAACGCTTACTAAATTTCAAAGGAGACAAATTGATGAAAAAGGGATTTTCATTCAGGCACTAATTACCCAATGTAATAAACTTAAGAAATTTGTCATTATGAAATTATTTGCTACCTGAATTTTTTTAATACATCACCAAGAAAGTTATTGTCGGGGCCATAACATGAAAAAAAATATCATTATTTTCGGCGGTTTGTTACTACTTTTTCTATCACCAACAAACAGCACAGCAGACACCACACCTTATGGTTACCCAATTAAAGACCCATATGCAGCAACCGTAGTTGGAACACCTCCAAAATATCAGGCTAATTTACCAAAAAATATTCGTTTAAAAACAATGAAACTTGATGTTTTCAAAAACAGAACTATACCGGATATTTTCTGGTATGATGAAAAGTTTGAGTACTCCCTTGCCTATCAAAAAAAGAAAGCTCCATTAATTTTTATCATAGCCGGTACAGGAGCCAGTTACCAATCATCTAAAATGCTCATTCTTCAAAAAGCCTTTTTCAAGGCAGGATTTCATGTTGTTTCAATTTCATCTCCAACCTATGAGAATTTTATTATTACTGCATCCAATACCCATGTTCCAGGTAATATTGCCGATGATGCTAAAGATTTATATCATCTTATGGAGCTAATCCGAAACCAAATTAAACATTTTATCAAAATTTCAGAATTTTACCTGACTGGGTACAGCTTAGGTGGCTTTCAAGCTGCATTTGTTACCAGATTAGACGAAAAAAAAGGTTCTTTTAATTTTAACAAGGTATTAATGATTAACCCACCTGTCAGCATGTATAATTCTGTTGAAATTCTTGATAAAATGCTGATAAATAATATCCCAAAAGGGCCTGACGGTTTAAATGATCTTTATGAAGAATTATTACATAAATTTATAAAATTTTATAAACATACAAACCATGTCTATTTAGACAGGAATTTTCTTTACAGTGCATATAAGGAAATTCGACCTGATAATAGTAATTTAGCTGCATTAGTTGGGGTATCTTTTAGATTCTCTTCTACAAATATGATCTTTACTTCAGATGTAATGAGCAATGCCGGTTTTATCGTTCCCAAAAATACCGTATTATCACCATATGATTCCTTAACTGATTACTTTAAGGTTACTTTACAAGTCAGCTTTATGGATTATTTTGATAAACTTCTTTATCCTTACCTTAAATCTAAAAATCCAGATTGTACAAAACAGGAAGTTATTGATTTAATGAGTTTAAAATCAATAGAAAATTATCTTATTGCAACTAAAAAAATCAGTCTTGTTACAAATGCTGACGATTTAATTTTACTCCCGGGAGATATCAGTTATTTATCTGAAGTATTTGGAGATCGTGCAAAGATTTATCCATGGGGTGGTCACTGCGGAAATATTGGTTACAAGAGTAATATAGAATATATGATTAATTATTTTCAAATAAAAGATAACCGCCACGGCGAATAGTACGCCACAACAAAAAAGGAAAAACAACAATGATGCTGAATATAAAATGGACAATAAGCCGTGGCATTTTTCTTATTATTTGCCTTATTATATTAAATGGATGTGCTACAACTGTTGCTCACAATCCGAAAAAACCAATTATTATACCAAAATATCCCATTTCTAAATATGTACAAAAAGATGTTAAATATCCAGTTGATGCTTATGATCCTTTTGAAAAAATAAATAGAAGGCTGTAGTTGATAAGTATCAACAGATTACCCCTGCGATAATTCAAACCGGAGTACGAAATTTTTTCAATAATTTAGAAGAAATAACCAACCTAAGTAACAGTTTGTTGCAATTTAAGCTAAAATCTTTTTTAACTACTGCATGGAGAGTCGTTATAAATTCCACCGCCGGCATTGCCGGTGTATTTAATATTGCCACTCCATTAGGATTAGAACGTCAAGATGAAGATTTTGGGCAGACCCTGGGTTTTTACGGTGTAGGCCCCGGTCCATATTTAGTATTACCAATTTTTGGACCATCAACATTAAGAGATACCGGTGGATTACTCTTTGACACTTTGGTTTATCATTATGTGATCAATAAAATTTATAATGAATTTAATATGCAAAA
>NBLS01000070.1 GCA_002084385.1 Desulfobacteraceae bacterium 4572_19 | reverse complement strand
TTTGAGGTAACTTTTATATTTATTGCATAGAATTAAACCATATCAATTCCAACTATAACTGCAACCACGACCTGATACGTCACTATAAGATTTCGTTTCCCCTATTCTATTAATTACAGTCTGAATTTGTATCTTGTTTAAATTTTATTTTTTATAATCATCTTTACCCTGCAATTTAAACAAGATACCTTTGCTGTTTCATTTTTTACATATAGCCCAAAGACAACCACCTTTTCTGTACTGTAACTCCGCACAGTTAAATGATTTTTTACCTTTTGTCAAGAAACAATTTAAATATATTATAACTTTGAAAAATATATCCTCGCACCATGAAAAACACACCATGTTACGTCTTTCATGGTACTGAATATAAGCCATTTGGAAAGAAAATTAGGAAGTCAAACTGGCTAAATAAAAGTTGTAAGAAATTTTGACACTTTTTGCAGGCACTGTTATTGTAATGTTTCGGCTCATAAATTCCAGTTAACTATACCTATTATTCATAAAGCTTTTTTGCATCTTCTACTGAATCTGCATACCCTATAAAACCATCTATTTCTTCACATGATGATATTACATTTGAAGCACAAAATCCTTCAACCATGGTTTTCTCACCATTTTTTATAAGACCCAAAAATACTATTGGAACAATCTGGATATTACCGGTTGTAATTTTAGAAGAGATCTCAATTGACACTTTTGAACTATAAACTGCAAATAACTCCTTTGTAACAGGCATAATTTGAATAATTGCAGGTTCGTGACTGTGTGAATGATTGTGTTCGTGACAGCTATTGCACATTTTTATCACCATATTGTTTTATATGAAAGTCCCTGAAAAGGCAGTATTTAAAAGACTTTCATTTTTTGTTGTGGCGTACTATCCGCCATGGTAGTTAGGATTCACCAAAAAATAACTTGTACTTTTTAAATGCTGATATGTCTAACTAAATTACATTATGAAAGCTTAAAACGTAGTATCCCTACGCTTTCACAACGTAACCCGGTCAGAATCTCAACACTCAATAAATACAATTTATTGTTTGGCGAGCCCTTATAAAAGCTTAATGTTTAAAACTTCTCTGACCAGTATATACCATTGTAGCATCAACCTCATTACAAGCTTCAATAGACTGATAATCATTTTGCGAGCCTCCCGGCTGAATTACCGAAGAAACACCCTGTTTAAGTCCTATATCAATACCATCTCTGAAGGGGAAAAAAGCATCGCTTACCATTGTAGATCCAATAAGTCCTCCTTTTTTGTCTGCAACCATTTTATCTATTTCAGTCTTCTTGTTAATATCATCAAGATCGTTATAACCTTTGCCAAATTTTTCAAAACAGTATCTGTCACTTAATTTTCGATAAGCTTTATCAACGGCAATTTCAGCCACCCCTACCCTGTCTTGCTCACCGGTTCCGATACCTACTGTTACTCCGTCTTTTACATAAATTACAGAATTAGATGTAATTCCGGCTTCGACAAACCATCCAAAAAGCATATCTTTATATTCATTATCGGAAGGTTTGCGATTAACAGTATAGTTTTTATCTTTATATACAGACGATGCAATTTTAAGGTCATCTTTTGTGCGTGCGTCAGGTGAGAATGAAAATTGAGATACAATACCACCGTCTATTAAACTCTTGAAATCAACCACTTTTTTACTTGCAAAGCTATTTAATTTCCCAATATTTCCAATTCTAATTACACGTAAATTTTTTCTTCGGCCAAGAATATCAAGGGTACCATCTTCAAATTCCGGTGCCACAACAACTTCGGCATACTGATTGGAAATAGCTTCGGCAACAGCTTTATCAATCGGCCTGTTAACTGCAATACAACCTCCAAATGCTGCAATACGATCTGCCATATAAGCTTTTAAATACGCATCTTCAACACTATTAGATATTGCCGCACCACAAGGATTATTGTGTTTTACAATAACAACTGCCGGTTTTTCTGTAAGGTATCTTAAAATATTTAATGCATTATCGGCATCTGTAAGATTTGTTTTTCCGGGATGCTTTCCAGACTGTAAAAGTTCAATGTCAGAAACAAGGTATTTACCTGCTTGAATTGTTGTAGTCTCGCCTAAAATAAGATTTCCATTTACAAGTTTATATAATGCAGCCTCTTGCCCGGGATTTTCTCCATACCTAAGTCCCTTTTCTACATTATCGATTGTCCATGTTACTTTTTCATAAACAAGTGTCTGTCAACTATTATATGCCAAGCTGTTTATGCGAATATAAGAACTTGTGAACGCTTACAAATGTGAGATTACCGAAAAATCACATTTCTTGTTCGTGAACGGTTACATTATTTTTAAGCTAACCCTTATCATAACATTTATTTACATTTTCAAAAGTTGTCTCACTCAAAAAATCTGCAATACTTCTATCATATTTTGCAGTATGTTCAAAAGCTCTTTTTGCCATATTAAAACGAAGTTCCAAGGAGAGTTTACCGCTATTTTTATTCAATTCATCAACAATCATTTGATAATCCTCAGGGTTGACAACTGATGTTACCCTAATGAAATTCTTTGCAGCGGCTCTTATCATGGTAGGTCCTCCGATATCAATATTTCCTCTGGCATCTTCTACTGTAACACCTTTTTTTGCTATGGTCTCTTTAAATGGATAAAGATTTACAACTACCATATCAATAATTTCAGACCCCGTTCGGTTAATATCATCAATGTGAGCTTTATTATATGTTTCAGTTAAAAGTCCAAGATAAATTCTAAAATCGAGTGTTTTAACAAGACCACCCTGGGTTTCAGGTTGTCCTGTATAATCGGAAACCTGTATAAGATTTTTGTTGGCATTACTACCAATGATTTCTTGAATTTTACTAAACGTTCCGCCTGTTGAAAAAATTTTTAAATCAGGATTGTTTTTAATAAGTTCAGGAACAAAAGTATCAAGACCAGTTTTATCTGATACACTTATCAATACATTTTTCACTTTTACAAATTCATCAATTTTATTTACAACGTTTTTACTCATATACCATCATTCACAAGTGCCTTATATTCGCATAAACAGCTTATCATATAATAGTTGTCCTATATATGACAAGCTGTTTATGTGAAGATGAGGTGCTTGTGAACGCTTACCCAGAGCCTGAATAACTGCCATGGCAAATAATACACCACAACAAAAAATGAAAGTCTTTATAATACAGCTTTTCTACGGACTCTCATATAAAAGGCTCCTCTTTTTACCGATTTACAACATTTGCCTAAAAAACAATCAAACCATCCAATGAACATTACGATATCAGGCTTTTAATAATTTTTCAAGTTATCAAATACTATAGTAACCGTTCACGAACAAGAAATGTGATTTTTCGGTAATCTCACATTTGTAAGCGTTCACAAGTGCCTTATATTCGCATAAACAGCTTGGCATGTAATAGTTGTCCTATATATGACAAGCTGTTTATGCGAAGATGAGGTGCTTATGAACGCTTACATACTATAAGAGATATTGTGAACGCTTACTTTAATTCTATATATTGAGATATCTATACTTGTAAATAACAATATATAGCATATGTGTAACAATAAACGAGTATTGTAAGTGTCCAAAAAACAGACTGAACCCCCGTAATTATTGACATCTATCTATAAATATATTATTCTACCCCACTTTACCCCACTTTAATAAAATTATTAAAAAATAACAGTTTTTTTTATTTTTTCACTTGACACCTGCTTAATTTATAGTATCCTAAAACTAAGTTATAAAAAAAGTGGCGGAAAGTGGAGTGAATGTCCTAAATCTAATAATAAGGAAATTATGTCAGCAGAAGAATCCTTACAAAAAAAAATACGTTTCAGGGGAAGCTCCTCCCATGTCATTGATTCCAAAGGGCGTATAATTATTCCTTCAAGGTTCAGAACCATTCTGAAACAGACAGAAGGAAATGGCCTTATGATTACAAAGTTCGACAATGCACTTTTTGCATACCCATACGAAAGATGGGAAGAGATTGAAACAAGAATTTCTTCCCGTGCCAAACAAAGCGATGCCATGAGACGCTTTAAAAGAATATTTATAGGTACGGCTTATGATTGTTCCATTGATAAACAAGATAGGATTTTGGTACCACAGGTTTTAAGAAAATACGCTTCCATTATAAAAGAGATTGAACTTGTAGGAGTCCTTGATCATTTTGAAATTTGGTCAGCTGAAAATTGGGATGCTGAAAATCAAGCATTGGAAGATGATCTCAGTTGTGAGGATTTACGCAACGACATAGCAGATTTAGGACTCTAATTTTATGAAATTTATACACACTTCAGCAATGCCAAAGGAGGTAATTCATTATTTAAATTGTGGACATGAAACAGATTGTAAAAAAAGTAAAATTTATGTGGATTGCACAGTAGGTGGTAGTGGTCACGCAACTTCTATACTTGAAAAAATCATTCCAAACGGGATGCTAATAGGCATTGATCAAGATATTGACGCAATTGATAATGCTAATGTTGTTCTTAAAAAATATAAACAAAATATTCATCTTTTTCGTGAAAACTTTATCCATCTTCCGGAAATTATGAACTCACTTAATATTTCAACAGTAGATGGAATTTTTATGGACATTGGACTTTCTCAACATCAATTGGAAAATAGTAAACGGGGATTTAGTTTTAAAAGGGACGAACCCCTTGATATGAGAATGGATATTAGAAATCAAACATCCGCCGCTGATATTGTTAATAGTTTAAACGAAAAAGAGCTTGCCAATATTATTTTTAAGTTCGGAGAAGAACCTTTTTCAAGACAGATAGCACGCAAAATTATCTCTGCAAGAAAAACCAAACGCATAGAATCGAGTTTAAAACTTGCTCAAATTGTAAAGAGTGCTATCCCCACACGAATTATTGCAAAAAAGAAAACAAACCCGGCTACGCGAACTTTTCAAGCTTTAAGAATTGCAGTAAACAACGAACTTAGTAAATTAGACTTTTTTTTACAAAATGCAGTAAACCTTTTAAATACAGGAGGACGAATTTGTATTTTATCCTTCCACTCGTTGGAAGACAGAATAGTAAAAAACCGGCTAAGACAACTAGAACGACCATGTACTTGTCCGCCTGATTTTCCCATGTGTGTTTGCAATAAAAAACCAACAATTCGTTGTCTGACAAAAAAACCTGTAATACCGGATAACGTTGAAATAAAAGCAAACCCTATGGCAAGAAGTACTAAATTAAGAGCGGCAGAAAAGCTTTAAACTGTATATAAAAAAAATGAACAAAGAAAAGAAAAAAAAAGAAGAAAAGAACAGAAATAGACTGTCAAAACTATGGATACTCTTGTTTTTCCTGTTTATTAATTCACTTATTCTTTACACATGGAGCAAAGTCCAAAGTCAGAACGTAGTCTATGCTATAGCTAATGAAACAGCAAAAAATAAACAACTTGTTAATATGAAAAATGGCTTAACAATTGAACTGAATCATCTGTTATCACCGGAAAGAATTACAACAATAGCCAAACAACAATTGGGACTGAACCCCCCTACACAAGAACAGGTAAGATACATTACAACAGATTAGAAAATTTTATATGAACGTCTCCGTAGAGTACTATATTTTGATCGTAACGTTACCGGAAATGAAAGGCAGGTTTTACATTATGGCAAGTAATGACAAACATATAAAGTTACGTATTATTGCAGTCAACAGTTTTCTATGCTTACTTTTTATTGCTACTGCAGCACGGGTTATATACTTGCAGGCCTTTAAAAACAAAGAGCTTTCTAAAATAGCAATATCCCAACACGAAAGAAATATGGAAACATTGGGAAAGCGAGGAAGCATATACGACACTCTTAATAAAAAACTTGCAGTCAGTATTAATGCTTATTCCATTGGTGCGGACATTAAAAACATTAAAGACCCTTTTAGTACTGCCGAAAAACTTGCAAATATTCTTAATCTAAATAGTAAAACATTATATAAAAGTTTTATATCCAAAAGACAGTTTGTATGGATAAAAAGACAAGTTAATCCATATAAAACTGCCAAAATCAAAGCAATGAAACTTCCCGGCATCTGCTTTTCGTCTGATTTTTGCCGATATTATCCCGGCAAAACCCTTGCTGCTCAAGTTTTAGGTTTTGCAGGCATTGATGGTAAAGGCTTGGAAGGATTGGAGTTTTCATTTAATAGCAGTTTAAAAGGTGAAGAAGAAAAAATCAAGATGATAAGAGATGCCATAGGGCAAAAGTTTCCAGCAGAACAAATAACTCCGCCGGATCATGCAGGAAATAATATTATTTTAACTTTAGATAGGACTATCCAATACATTACAGAAAAAGCACTTGCAAAAGCAGTGCAAAAATATAAAGCGAAATCAGGAATTGCAGTCGTTATGGATCCTGATACAGGAGCATTGCTCGCCATAGCACATTATCCTTTATTTAATCCCAATACATATAGAAGTTACGATAGAGAAAGGTGGAGAAACAGAGCAATAACAGATCCATTTGAACCCGGGTCAACCATGAAAATATTTTTGGCTGCAACAGCATTAGAATCAGGATTATGCCTGCCTAATACAACTTTTTTCTGCGAAAACGGTTCATACAGAATCGGAAAAGATATTGTAAACGATGTACATCCACACGATTGGCTTACCCTTGAAGAAATTATTAAGTTTTCAAGTAATATTGGAGCTGTAAAAATAGCAGAAGTTACTGGTAAAAAAAGATTATATAATATGCTTAAAGCTTTTGGGTTTGGTAATAAAACCAATATTGAATGCCCGGGAGAAACTGCAGGACTGCTTGCACCAAGCAATAAATGGGCAAAAATTGATACCGGAGCCATATCATTTGGACAAGGCTTATCTGTATCTGCTATCCAGCTTGCAGTGGCAACATCGGCTATCGCCAATGGTGGTAAACTTATGAAGCCATACATTGTAAAATCAATCGCAAGACCTGACGGTAAAAAAATTAATACTTTCTCTCCCCATGTTGTAAATACAGTAATTAGTGCCAAAACAGCAGATGCAATAAAAAATATGATGAATTCCGTTGTGGCTGAAGGTGGTACAGGCAGTAATGCAGCTATAAAAAATTACGAAAGGATATTACGGTGGTACAGTGGCAGCTCCTGCTTTTAAAACAATTGTATTTGAAACACTTAACTATCTTAATATACAGCAAGATACCTCCCCATTAGTTGTAACTCATCAAAAAGGAGTAGAAAATTGAAGCTTTCAACCCTTTTAAAAGAGTGCAAATTAATATCTTCCATCTCCGAAAAAGAGCTGAATTTGGATATAAATTCAATTCATACAACTGCACAAACCGTAAAGCAGGGTGGATTATACATTGCAATTAAGGGCTTTTCAGCAGATGGGCACCATTTTATTGATGAGGCTGTAAAAAGAGGAGCAACAGTTATTGTTGCTGATAAATTAAATACTATAAACTCGACTGTACAGCACCAAAATATTAAGCATAATACTAATACAGTATTGAGCAAAACTGAAACTATTGATACTAAAAATACTATTATAAACTCTCCTTGCACTGTAATAGTTGAAAACAGCAGAAAAACAGCAGGAATAATTGCAGCACAATTTTACAATAATCCATCTGATAATATGATTATTGTTGGAGTTACCGGTACAAATGGGAAAACAACCATTTCCTATATTATCGAGAATATTTTTAAAAAAGCAGGATTAAAAACAGGTGTAATTGGAACAATTAATTACAGATATAATAATAAAATTTTCTCAAACCCCATGACAACACCGGATTCGTTAGAACTTCAAAGAATATTAAGTGAAATGCAAAAAAACCATGTTACTCATGTTGTTATGGAAGTATCTTCCCATGCTATAGATCTTTACAGAATCAACGGTACAAAATTTGATGTTAAAGTATTTACAAATCTAACCCAGGACCATCTTGATTATCATAAAACCATGGAGCATTATTGGGATTGCAAAAGACAATTTCTTACAGATAATTTAAATTGTAATAATTATCATGATAAACTGTCTGTAACAACAAACAACAAAACTCATGGTGATACAACGTCTTGTAAGGATTTTCATAAAACTATAAAAAAACCATATATTGTTATTAATACAGACGATCAACATGGCAAGATGTTATTTAATGACCTTTCTAAATCACTTGCATTATTTACACCAAATAACAGTTCCAATTCAGAAGATTTATCTAAGGTAACTTGTAAAACAGAGAGAATAATTTCAACCGGAACAACTTTTAATACCAATATTAAATCTGTTGATATAATTTCAGATATAAATGGTATTACGGGAACAATTAAAACTCCTTTAGCAGTATTTAAATTTCAATCACAACTTACAGGCAAGTTTAATTTGGAAAATATTTTAAATGCTGTTGGTGTAGCACACTGTTTAAATATCTCACCTGATTTTATAAAAACCGGAATCGAAACTTTTGCAGGTACCCCGGGCAGACTCGAACAAATCCATAATGCGAATGATCGTTTTATATTTATTGATTATGCACACACTCCCGATGCTCTTTCCAATGTTCTTACCACGATTAAATCAATGGCTCCCAAAAAAGTAATCTGTATATTTGGTTGTGGCGGTGACAGGGACAATGCCAAACGACCTCTTATGGGAAAAATTGCACAGCAATACAGTGATATTACTATTATAACGTCTGATAATCCAAGGAGCGAAAACCCTGATACAATTATTAACCATATTCTTAAAGGTATAAATCCAAAAGAGTATCATCAATACAATAAAGAAGATATTGCATTAGGTATTACACAAAAAGGTTTTATTATTGAACCTGACAGAAAAAAAGCCATTGAACTTGGAATACAATTATCGAGTCCTGATGATACAATTCTTATTGCCGGCAAAGGACATGAAACATACCAGATTATCGGAGATAAAACCATTGCATTTGATGATAAAACAGAAGCTTCAGAAGCAATTGCAAAAATACCTATTACATGGTCAGCAAAAGATATTTTAAAAGCCACTTCAGCAGACCATATTTGTGGGAGCCTTTCTGTAAAATTTAGTGGAATAGCAATAGACTCGCGCACCATAAGTCCTGATATGTTTTTTGTCGCTATTAAAGGTGATACTTTTAATGGTTAAAAGCCCTCGGAGCTCTTGCAAATTTCCAAAGAAAACGTTCAAACGCATCAGTTATCGCCATTACAGGTTCAAGTGGTAAAACAACCACTAAACAAATGACCGCATCTGTATTTAAAACCTACTTTAATACACTTGCAACCAAAGGTAATCTTAATAATGAAATAGGACGCACATAAATGGGCAGTTGTCGAGCTTGGTATGAATCATGCCGGAGAGATTTCCAATCTTGCTGATATTTGTGAACCTGATATTGGAATTATCACCAATGTTGGAACAGCCCATATAGAAGGATTAGGCTCTATTAAAGCAATTGCCGATGCAAAGGGAGAACTTGTTGAAAAGCTTAAAGATGGCTCAACTGCAATATTAAATGGCGATGATAAATGGAGTGAATATATTGCCGAAAAAATAAATTCTAATAAAACAGAGTTTGAAACTAATAATAAAATCACCACTTTATATTATGGTTTTTC
>NBLS01000069.1 GCA_002084385.1 Desulfobacteraceae bacterium 4572_19 | reverse complement strand
AAGCTGTTTATGCGAAGATGAGGTATTGTGAACACTTACACTAAAACTAAATTCTGTATTGGGAAGTGTCAACTATTTTTTTATATTTATTGAAAAAATACTTTATTATACGATAAATATTTGTTAATATGAAATGTTTTATTGTGTTATGTTATTTTGTAACCGTTCACGGCCAAGAAATGTGATTTTTCGGCAATCTCACATTCCAAGAAATGTGATTTTTCGGCAATCTCACATTTGTAAGCGTTCACAAGTGCCTTATATTCCCATAACCAGCTTGTGAACGCTTACGTTATTTTGGATAGGGTGTGTTTTTCATTATGGTAAATTATAAAATATAAAGGGTAGATTATGAATATTTTTGATATTGTTATTATTATTATATTAAGTTTCTGCTTAATACGAGGTTTTTTTCGTGGATTTATTAAAGAAGTGTCGTCCATAATTGGAATACTTGGTGGTTTTTATGCAGCATATACATATTATCCGTTAGGCGAAGCTTACTTGTTAGAAGAGGTTATGCAAACTTCTTATGCGAATGTTATTAGTTTTACTGCTATTTTTATTGGAGTTTTTATAATAATTACAATTTTGGGAATAATAATCAGATTTTTTTTGGATATTGTATTTCTCGGCTGGGTGGATTGTGTTTGCGGAGCATGTTTTGGTCTTCTAAAAGGAGTACTGTTTACGTCTGTTTTACTGGTTGTTTTAACGACTTTTTTAAGTGATGAGTCTCGTATGATAAAGGAGTCTAAATTATCGATGCCTGTATCACAATGGTCGGAAACATTAATTCAGATTGTGCCGGATAATGTTAAGGAGGCTTTTTTAATAAAGATGAAATCAATTAAAGAAGCGTGGAATGAACAGAGCAACTAATCTTCCATGGCAAGTTTATGTGAAAGTAGGGGCAAACCCTTGTGGTTGCCCAATAAGTATGTGCCTAACTTTCATATTTTGTTGTGGCGTACTATCCACCATGGCGGTTATATAAAAATTATGAGTAAACAAGATAATAAGGAAAAAAATCCAATAGGAGTTGATGATCTGGTTAAGGTTATTAAAGTACTTCGTGGTGAAGATGGTTGTCCGTGGGATCAAAAACAAGATCCAAAGTCAATTATGGCATGTCTTTTAGATGAATCTTATGAACTTGCCGATGCAATCGGAGCAGGAGATCCTGATCATATATGTGAAGAGTTAGGTGATGTGTTATTTCAGTTGCTTTTTCTTGTTGAGCTGTTTTGTGAAAAAGGGGCATTTAACATGGAAAAAGTGCTTGCTGTTGTTAAGGAAAAAATGATCAGGCGACATCCACATATCTTTGCCGGTAAAAAAGTTGGAACCATTGAAGAGCTTTATAAACAGTGGGAAAAAATAAAGTTAGAAGAAAAGGGTGGAAAAAAGGATATTTCAATTCTTGATTCCATTCCGAAGGGACTGCCGGCTTTATTGCGTGCATATAAAGTATCAAACAAGGTGGGCAGAGCTGGTTTTGATTGGAACAATATTTCTGAAGTTATGAAAAAAGTTGAGGAGGAGTGGGCAGAATTTAATGTAGCTCTCTCTTTAAAAAATACGGATGATATTGCGTTGGAGTTTGGAGATATTCTTTTTACCCTTACAAATGTAGCCCGTTTTGCAAATATTCATCCTGAAACATCCTTCTTGGCTTCCATTCTTAAATTTGAAAAACGTTATAAGTTTATGGAAAAATATCTGTTGGATAATAAACAAACAGTTGAAACTGCAACCGCTTTAGAAATTGATAAGCTTTGGACAAAAGCCAAAGAAAATGTTGGATAATATTGCTTTACAATATAGCTTTTCTACGGACTTTCATATAAAAACCCATTACATAAATAATTTCACAATAAAATTATTTATGTAACGGTCTATAGATTAAATGATTGTATCGTGTTTAAATATTAAACGTAATCTCCACGTTGGAATTTTATATATTCCACATTTGCTGCAACAGCACACTGCCCGGCTAATTCCTTAATTCCTGCTTCATCTCCTATGATTGTTCCGTTAGCATCGGCAAGAAGATGTTCTGCGTTTTCCTTTATGATTGAAATTAAAGGTTCGATATCCCGAAGAGACTTGTTGGGATTATCAAGATCTTTGGAATAACTATCAAGAAGCTCAAGAAGGTTATTTGCTTTATATGTCATATCAGATACCGTATTCCCAGCATTAAACTGGACCATGTTGATTGCTGGAGCTTGAATCTCTCCAAGAGATTTAGGATTACCTATCGTGCCTGCCTGTTCAGAATTGTTTTCGAGAGTGTTCTCGAGAGCCAGTCTGAATGCGTCTTTATCCGCTGCACCTGTTGTTGAATTGTTATAAATATGCGTTTTGTCGGTGATACCGGTTATATTACTCATTGAAAAAGCCCTCCCTTTATTTGAGAACAGTTACTATATTATTTTCAATTTTTCGACTCAGTTATAGAATAAGCAATAAGCAAGCCAAGTTGTATTTTTGTGGTTGATTTTATTAGAGAAGGCTGTAATTACTGGAAGATATAGTTAGGCTATATGGAAAGGTAACAACCAAGAAATGGTGGAAATAAATTCCTATATAGGAAAATTATGAAGTATATATAAGGCACTTGTGAACGCTTATAAATGTGAAATTACCGAAAAATCACATTTCTTGTTCGTGAATGGTTACATATAAAGCATCAATCGCCTACGTGTTAAAATACCATCGGGCTTAGATATATTCATCCATAGAGAAGCCTACTATTTTTTCAGCAACCTTTTCTGCATTGACCACGTAGCTACCTTCACTTACTGCCTGTTTGAGTTGTTGTACCTTCTCTTCTCTTTCTAAAGTTTGCATGGTATTATCAACCCCGTCTGCTTGCACGGATTGTTTTGCAAGTTGTATATCTTTTAAGTCATCAGAAAGACTAACAGTATCTTCCCTTATGCCTTGATTTTTTGGAGCATCGCTAACACGTTGGGATTTCTTGTCAGCTATCTCCCGCGTGTATGTTTGTTTGCCAATATTTATATTTGCTTCTGATATATACATGGTGTCCTCCGTGTCAAGATTCCAGAGTTTTCGGGCTTAGGGTTATGTTGACAGTGTCCTTTGTAAGTTGATTCAGTCGTTTAATTATAAAATCTGTATTTTCTATTGAAAAATTTTTTTCAACTTTATTGTTATATTCGTCTATTTGATTAAAAATAAATTTGTTATTATTTATGTTATTTACAACGTCTGCCTTATTTTCCACTTGCTCTTGCAAATAATTTGTTTGTTTATGCAATTGGTTTTTAAATTCCAATTTAGCCTTTTGCGGATCATGGTTTGTAATTTTTTCGACAATATCCGCTGCAACTTTATTGATAATAAATTCACGCTTTCCTTGTGAAGATATGTTGTTATTCTCAGTTTTGCCGGTTTTACTGATTTCACCGACCTTGCTACTCTTACCACTTTTATCAATATTAGTGACCTTGTCAATCCCATCAGTTTTACTAATTTTATCAGAAACCGGACTCTTTATACCCAAGCTCTGATGTTCTAAAGTTTTGCTTTGAGTCATTTGCTTGCTGTAAACCTTCAGGATATTACATATCTGATATGAAGGTATATGCATCTCTTTTCTCCTTGTCCTTAAACTACTTTTCGGTAGTATGTCCTTTAATCTTTAGAAAAAATATAAGTTTTTTAAAAAAAAATATATTTTTGTGGTGTTTTTATGTAAAAGTCTTCGTAAACGCTACATTATAAAGCACTTGTAAACGCTTACAAATATGCGATTACCGAAAAATCACATTTTTTGTTCGTGAACGGTTACCAAATGTGAGATTATCGAAAAATCACATTTCTTGTTTGTGAACGGTTGCTCATAATTAAATTCTTTTTGGGCCTCACGTTTACGATATAAGGCAGTTATGGATATCTGGTAATATTAATTTTGTTTTCCATAATCCACTTATCAAAAGTTTTACGCAAAAATCGCTTAAAACTATTACGGGGCACAGGTAGCAGTAATAATAAACCCGTTATATCAGTTATAAGACCCGGTGTTATAAGTACAATTCCTGCAATTAAAATTAATAAAGTATCAAGAAGATCTTCTGCCGGCATAATTCCCTGTTGCAAGCTAAGACGAACCCGAACCATGGTATTCATTCCCTGCATTCGTGCAAGATATGCCCCAAGAAAACCTGTTGTAACAACAAGAAGAACTGTATTGAAAAAACCTATGAAACCACTGATTTTCATAAGTAGCCATATTTCAATTACCGGCATAAGTGTAAATGCAATAAAAAGCTTTAACAACATATCTTGATATCCTTATTTACTCACCTTGTCTTGTGCAATTTTTATTTTTGATGATGTGTCATATTCTGACTCCTTATTATGTAATTTTATATGAAAGCCCATAGAAAAGTTGTATTTAAAGACTTTCATTTTTTGTAACCGTTCACGAACAAGAAATGTGATTTTTCGGTAATTTCACATTTGTAAGCGTTCACAAGTGCCTTATATTCGCCATAGCAAGTTATTTAAAGCCACTGCTCTAAAAGAGGTGGAGTGGCAATTGAACTTGAATGGGGTCTCCAAGAGTATTTTGCATTTAGCTCAACTCCTTTATAAATAATGGAAACCGGCCTGTCAGATGATACTACTACTATAATTATATCCCGATGCAAAGTAGAAAAACGAATTGCTGAATTAAATCTGGCACCCCTTGCTCTGTCTTCGTGAAGAACAGAAAAACCATCAAGAAGACATGCAAAGGGCGTGTACCTGTTTTATATTCTCCTCACCATGAAGGTCAAGTGGTGGGTCAAGATAGTGGCCGGATAGTTCCAAAAGAGAATCTTTAAGGTCAATAACTATTGTACACCCATCTTTACTTGTTTCAGCCATGTGGACAAGTGTTTTTATACGACTATAAAGAATATGTTGTATGGAGGGATCGAGCTCAGAGTCAAGCATGATTTCTTCCACATGTACTAATGTAGGAGGGATCGAGCTCAGAGTCAAGCATGATTTCTTCCACATGTACTAATGTAGTTTGGCGTGTAGTGGAGTGAAAGCTACCATCAAAGAAACTTGCTACGGTTAATCCGTTTAATTGTAAAAAGCCATGATCACCATAAAATTTCGCTATTATACAGGACTTTGGCATATCTCCTTTGGCAATTCCCACAATATTTTTATCGTTTGATATTAGTTTTCGATTTGAGTGTTGAACCGATATAAGAAGTTTTCTGACATGCTTAAAATTATAAAGACTTGGGC
>NBLS01000068.1 GCA_002084385.1 Desulfobacteraceae bacterium 4572_19 | reverse complement strand
TCGTTTTGTAGATATACTATTACTATTTTATTCAGTTGCAATCCGCGTATTATATTTGAATATGAACCGTATGATTTTCCGTCCCATATAACAAACAGATAATCAGCATCTCGTGTCATTGCAGCATCTTTTTGCATTTGCCTCTTCCTAGCTGTGAGCGTGCTATCTGTTACAATTCTTTTATATTTATATCTGTTGGATATTAACACTCTCGGTTTATTATAAATGCCATAAACAGTTACTTCATTTTCTGTATTGGAGAAAAACAGTTGGATTTGTTTATCTACTCCTACTGCGTCTCCAACAAGCACACCGTGATTGTATTTCACGATGTGTTTTAAACCTTGTATTATATTTATATCAAATTCTGTTATTGACATTGAACCACTGATAAATGCTTTCATACTGATAAAGCCTCCTTTGCTAATTTATCTGCTACTTCATTAAATTTTACTCCTGAATGTCCTTTTACCTTAGCGAAACTTATATTCATTACTTTTTGAGCATTCTTTACTGATTGGACATATTTTTGTGTGTATTCATTTTTAGCTTTCCAGCTACCATCAATCCATGCACCTATACCTTGATAGTCATATAAGATTTCAATATCTTTATATCCATTCTTATATGCCCAATTCAACGCATGAATCACAGCAACTATTTCACCAGTCACATTTCTCATAGTTGCTTTTATTTTGCCGTTATATTTTGCTACAACGTTGTTGCTTTTTACTGCCACAAACCCCCAGCCTGCAAATTCTGGGTTCTTTGTTGTATAACTGCCATCTACGTAAATTTTTAACATACGATCTCCCCCTTTGTTATTTTTGTTAGGCATGAATACAGTAATAAACACATCAACATCTTTGAATACTCTGTTGATGATTTCTTCTACTTTACTCCATTCTAATCTATCCAAACCAGCACCTATTCTTGGCATTGATAATGTTTTAATATTATATCTGATTACATAGGCTTTAAGATTTATCAATGCCATTTCCATTGTCTGATATATTGGCTTTTGCCAA
This sequence comes from Desulfobacteraceae bacterium 4572_19, assembly GCA_002084385.1. The sequence goes on along the minus strand of NBLS01000068.1, from coordinate 4,678 downwards.
TATTTTTCTTTGGTGATTAGATTGAATACTGTTCTATCTTTTGATAAATGTACCGGTACTGCCATACCTACTTTTGTTTGGTAAGATAATAAAGTAGGCTTTAATTCTGGAAATCTTGTAACAAACTGTTTAGCAATGCCAGCACCCATTGCTTTATCATTAGAGATGCAGTGGCAAAGCACCACATCTCTTGAATTGAATAAGTTATCGTATTTATAATTTATAGTTGCCATTATTCCTCCTCCTCCTTTATGATTTTTGAAGTTTCTTCGTCAATCTTTTCTGCTAAGCCAACAACAAATTCATTGGCTTCTTGTTTAACAAATTCTATCTCTAAGAATTTCTTAGCAACATTAATTGTTTGAACAAATTTTACTGCATAGTCCTTCTTAGCTTCCCATTCACCATTAACCCATTTTTCGATACCGTTATAATTGTAGTGAATGGTAACTTTAACCTTGTGGTTGTGTTTCTTTCCAAACTCATATGCTTCTCTTAACCCAAGGCTAATAGCAGCCAATTCAGCAATAATATGTCTTGACTCTGACTTGATTGTTCCGACTTTTTCTGTTATAATATATTCATCATCGTTTATTTTTTCAGTCAGAGCAACGCCATATATTGCTTTATTACCAAACTTATTTGAGTATTTTCCTTTTGCGTATATGTGTAGGACTAATGGTATGTCTTTTTGCTGCGTAACAACTGGTTTTGGAGCCTCTCCGTCATAACGAAGCTCCGCAACCAATCTATCAACATTTGTTTTTGCGTCTTCGAATAGTTTTGTAATTTCTTGTGTTACAGTTGCTCGGTTTATGGTAGATTCTTTCCATTCCCTAAACGCTATTTTGCCGTGAAGGTATGGAAGGTTTCTACCATTTATATTTTTAACTCTAACGATATTGATCCTGTCTCCATCACAGTCAGCATTCAATCTTGCAGCTAATGCTTCTGTGATTCCAATACCGTATATTGTTTTAGCTGGTTTGATGTCTACAACCTTTACATCCGTTGTCCAGCCAAGGTCAGGGTCTCTTATAATGAATACTGTGACAGGTATTTCTTTTAATACTTTTCTAACCCTTTCCTTATACTTTGTGTCTGTGTCGGACATTATAGCGTCAAATTTTGCTCTTTCTACTTTGTCCAACAATGCTCTGTAATCTTTTGTTCTTAATATAACTCCGTCTTTTAAACCTTTATAGATTACAGGCATGCCAGTTAGCATATCCATGTATATTGTTTCAACTTTAACTAACTGGTCGTTTACTTCTTGGATTATTTTATTTAAAGCGTTCTTCACTGCTAATTCTTTATCAACATGATTGAGTTTGTTCAATTCAAATTGTAATAATCTGTTGAAATCAATGATTGCAGTAGTTAGTTTGTTGAACACTAATACTGAATCATCTGATAATTTAGCAGTTCCGAACATGGTTGGGACTTTCATTGGGTGTCCAGCGATGTTTAACCTTCCGAGTGAATCTACTGCAATTTCTGGTATGCTGATGAACCTTTTGTCGCCTTTAGGTCCAACATTGATACCTATCTTTCTAACACCGGAAGGCATGGTGTAGAAAGTTGCATACTGCATTTTGTAACCAGCAGCTTTTTCCATTTCTTTGAGAGCAAATGGGTTTTTGATTGCGAATAAAGAGTGTTTGTCTTTGTCGTAATGATTTGTGATAACTGTTTCGATACCGTATTTTTGTATATCGTTGTATAGCTTTAATACGGTTTCTAATGTTTCTTTAAGCATATCTCTATGCTTTTTGTTTATAGACATCTTCTCAACATATTCCATATCTAAAGCTGTGTGTCCGGTTTTGTATGTGAATTCTTTCTGTTGAGCTGAAGATGCCTTTTTGTTACTAACTTTAATTCCACGTTTCTGTGAATAATCGACAGTTACCTTTGAAAGCGTTAAAAACTTAGCTTTCCTTTTCATAGGTCTGCCGTTGATATCGTATAATGTTACATCTTGGAGCTCTTCCATTGAAACTTCGAACTCTTTTGATGCTCTTTCCAGTCCGTTGATTATAACTGAATTTTGGTTTTCACGTTTTGTGAAGCCTTTTTCGATGTGGACTGGAATCTTTTTCCCATTTATTTCTGCGTATCCTATCTTTGAAGGTGCTGTTATAACTGATTTTTCCAAGCTACCTTCAAACCACAACTTGGTTGTTCCATATACGTTGTGGATTTCTTTAATTCTTCCGTTGCTCAAGTAATGTTTCGTTGCTAATATTTGTTCGCCAAATTGTGATAATTCAGCAAAGTCTTCAACCATTGCTGTAACAACATAGGTTGAACCTGCTTCTTCCATTTGAACGGACTCATCTTTACCAGCACGTGTGATATATGCTTTTATCAATACATCTTTGGCTGGCTTGTACACTTCTATGTCTCTGTGTTCCCATATGCCAGAACTTGGAGAACGTTTTGGTTCGTTATAAATGATTCTTGGATTTTCGAGCACATCGTAGAGCGAATAATTTTCAAGATCTGCCACGTTCTCTTTTGTCCTATCTGTTTCTTTAAACATTGAAAATTTGATACCAGGTAAAGCCAAAGTAGCTATTTTACCATAGCTATTTTTTGAACTTAAACCAAAGCTGAATTTAACGGCTTTAACACCTGGCATTTTCTTAAAGTATTCATCAACAGGTATTGCAGCTTTAATCATGTCGTCTAATACTGTTGAAAGGTGAGGCCATTTTTCAACCATTCTGGCATAATTCATAATTGTATATATATCTGAATATGCCTTAGGGTTTAAGCCTAACCAACGAGCTACTAAACCGACGTGATTCTGGAAATTCTTGAAGGTTTTGGAAACCCTTCTTGTGCCTACGCCTTCTGGTAACTTAGCAGCAAATTTTTCTTCTACCGTTTCGCCGCCGTCTACTATGTAGGCTTTTTTGCCATGTATTACTATAAGACGAGTTACCACTGTATCGTAAGCCTCGTCTTTTTCTGTTTCTTTCTTTTCTTCCACAAGCCTTTCAAGACTATTTTTTAAGTCTACAAGCCTTGCATCATATACTTCTAAATTTGTGGCTGGATGTGCTACTCTTAAATTCTTTTCTACTGACCAGCCATATTTTGCTGAAAACTTGACGTAATCTGCTTTGAACTGGGCTAAATGATTAGCCTTGAAGTATAGGTTTTCGTTCATTAATGTGTATAGGACCATACTTCTTTTAATAACTTCTTCGTTATATCTTTCTGTGCTTCATCTGCAAGTATTGCTCTTAATAATTCCTTCATTTCTGATGTTCCAAACTGCTGCGGTTCCCCTTGGTTTATAGCAGCCATTGCACCAACAGCAAGATTAACAAATGCTCCGATGTTATCTGCTGTTTCTTTCATTATTGCTGCATATTCTTTGAACTCTTCGTTTAAAGTAATATGCTTTCTAAATTTACCTACCTTTTCTTTCCTTTCATATAACATTTCAAAATCGGGTTGTTCTCTGAAACCAACCAATTCGATATTGTACTTGCCTCCGTACAACTCAAATGTTCTTGTACCGAACAATTCAGAGGCTAAGTTTAATATCAACTCTTCTGCTGGAACTTTAGCCTTGATTTTCAACACCACATCTGTTGCTGTGATTTTTACATCTGGTGTCCATATTTCCATTTCCTTCTCCTCCTTTTTGTTTGCTACTTTCTTTTTGCTACTTTTTACTTTTTTAACTGATGGACTCTTTTTTCTGCTATTAGCCATATTAGTTCATCTCCTTTATATATTTGTGTTTTACTATCGTTTCTAAAATTTCATGTTGCAAATTCTGGGATAAAACTTGCATTTTGTTTGGCATTGATACAATGTTAAAAAATCTAACATCGATCAACACTTCTGTTATTAATAAATCTCTTGTTGGCAATAAGACCTCTCCATCTTTTAATCTATAAGTACGTCTGTGAGTGGATCTCACGCCAACAAACCATGGTGTTTCAATTGTGCCGTTAAATTTAGTGAACAATACATACGGACGCACACCGTAGTATAAATTGTCATAATACGGCAATTGATACATTGAACGGTAATTGTCCATATTTGTCACATTATCAACCACATAAATATTTACTACTCTTGAAGCAATGCCTTTCAACATCTTATAGTTATTGATGTTTAAACCAGGCATTCTTCCTTGTGTTTTTGGAAAAGCCTGGATTGAAAATAACGCGTCAGTTTTTCTGCTGTAATATAAGGCGTTATTTCTATACATGAACGCTTTTATCATTACAGCTCCTTCCGTTAATTCAGCAAATCTTTTTGACTTTGCCACATATGGTTTCTTTGCAAACAGCAAATCCATACTTTTTCCATTCTTCATTTTATTTCTCCTCTACTATTCCTGCCATTAGTTTTATTTGAATAGTAGGCAGCACTTATTTTGGTAGCTTGCTCACCATTATTTTTGCCACTCTTAATTCCGAATTATTGCCGTTATATTAAACATAGCAAACGCCCCTTTACCCAAAGGTATAGTAACGGCAATAGCCAAAACTTCGGTTGTGTTACATACCTTATAGGTAGATTAAATTTTTATTTAAATATATTTTGTGATATACTTAAATAAAAAAGAGTAGTTTATACTCGTGCTCAGGAGTTTGATTAGTTAAAAGGCTATGGCAAGCGAATGCATGGTTTCGCCATCCCAATCCCA
>NBLS01000067.1 GCA_002084385.1 Desulfobacteraceae bacterium 4572_19 | reverse complement strand
GCTCTTCCCGAAAAAGAGAGACGAGCATATGAAAAATATGTTGACGATCTTCATTATCAAGCTAGTATGGTTGAATCATCATACAGTATTGGAATGCTAAAAGGGCGAGAAAAAGAAAAGATCAAAATGGCAAAAGCACTTCTTGATATTCTTGATATTAAAACCATATCTGAAAAAACTGGTTTATCCGTAGAGGAAATTGAAAATTTAACTTGATGTAAGGAGATAACTGTATGAAAGTATTTGAAAATGCTGAATTTATTTCATGTGAAGATAATAATCGTCTGTTTAGTGTACTTGTGGAAGATAAAGGGAAAATTATTTTTACAGGTGATATAGTTCCAAAAGAGTATGAAATGGCTGACCGCATTGATTTAAATAAAAAATGCGTTGTTCCGGCTTTTGGAGATACTCATATACATTTTTCATCGTTTTCTTATTTTAATGCAGGTCTTGATTGCCGACATGCTGTAGATTTTAATAACCTTGGAGATATTTTAAACGAGTATATAGCAAATCACTCAAAGGAGAAAATCACTCTCTGTTTTGGATGCTCTGCACATACTGTTAAAGAGCAAAGACTTCCTGAACGCGATGATCTTGATAAAATAACTTCACACCCTTTAATGATTGTAAAATATGATGGTCACGCTTCTGTGGCAAATTCAGCATTAATTAACAAGCTTCCATCTTCAGTTATAAATGATAACGGCTATGATAAAAAAACAGGCTGGTTTTATCATAACGCATTTTTTAAAGCAACAAATCATATCAGTAAGTCGGTTTCACCTATTGAATTATTTAAAAATCTAAGCATGGGCTCAGATTATCTTGCTAAAAAAGGCATCTCTTTTATTCATGCCGCCGAGGGAGTTGGTTTTCCAATGGATATAGACCTTGATCTTACACGGATTGCCGCCCTTGCATTGCCCTTGGAATTTAGAATATTTTTTCAAACTTTAAATATCAAAAAGGTAATAAAACGAAAATTGCCACGCATTGGTGGATGTTTTAAAAATGGGTTGGATGGATGCTTTGGTTCTGTGGATGCAGCTTTAAACGAACCCTATTCAAATAATTCAAAAAATCGTGGTGTTTTATTTTATACTCAGGAACAAGTTAATAAATTTATGATTGATGCAAATCGTAAAGGATTACAAATAGCCGTTCACGCCATAGGAGATGCTGCAATAGAGCAAGCTCTTTGCGGATATGAAACAGCACTTGCTGATTTTCCAAGAGACGACCATCGACATATTATTATCCATGCCGACTTAATGAACGGTACAGCCATAGAAAGAGCTGTAAAATCAAACATTCATATTGCACTTCAAACTCCATTTCTTCATTGGAAAGAAGAGCCAATGGAGTATATTGAACATATATTAGGCAAGAGATCAAAAAACCTAATTCCGCTTAAAAGCATGTTGGATGCCGGATTAATTACTGCAAGTGGCTCGGATGCTCCATGTACCATGCCGGATCCGATATTTAGCATCTACTGTGCCTGCAACCATCCAAACCATAATGAGTCTATTTCGGTAATTGATGCTCTTAGAATGCATACGAATCAAGCTTCCAAACTATCATTTGATGAAGATACAAGAGGTTCATTAACCAAAGGAAAGGTTGCAGATTTTGTAATTTTAGATAAAAACCCACTTAAAATACCTGTAGATAAAATTAATGGGATAAAAATAGAAAATCTTTATCTTAATGGCAAGAAATATGTAGGACAAGACGATAATCCTTATAAACTTTTTGCAAATGCAATTATAAAACGTTTTATATAACAGCCACGGCGAATAATACGCCACAACAAAAAATGAAAGTCTTTATAATACAGCTTTTCATGAAGACTTTCATATAAACCACCATGGCAGATAGTATCACAACAAAAAATGGTACTGGTCTCATATCATTCCAAACGCCACAAAAACAACAACATATAGTGTATTTCAAGATATTCAAAACATTATCTATTGTATGTTAGAATAACATAAAACCAGTTCCTGAGAAATGAAAGCCCTGATAATATAGCGTTTTTATAATTTACTAATAATGCTGATCAGCATAATCAACCCATCCACCAGCTTCAACCAACGAGCGATTATAATCTGAAATTTCAAAAGGAATTTCCATTTTCTGATCTTCGGCGGTAACTGTAAGCATCATTTTATCCAAATCAGTTGTAAGGCTGGCTGAAGTTCCCGCAAAACGTTTAAACAGCAAGTCAATTATTTCTGCTGAAAGAGAAACGGCCATCATTCCACAATTAAACATATTTTGTTTGAAAATTCTGGCAAAATTTTCTGCCAAAACAAGATTTATTCCATTTACCTCAAGTGCCCATGGAGCATGCTCCCTCGAAGAACCACATCCAAAATTAGCCCTTGTTATTACGATATTTATATCTTGAATAGCTTCAGGATGAGAAAAACCATCAAGATGTAAATCTTCCAAAAGAAATGGTTTTAATGCATCTTTAGTTATTTCAACTAAATATTTTGCAGGAATAATTTCATCAGTATTTATATCATCTCTATCTAAAAACAGTATTTTTCCACTAAACTCTTTCATTATCTATCACCTTGTATCATTATCTTGTACCGGTATAAAGATCGGAGTTAACAATATATCCTGCCACAGCACTTGCAGCTGCCGTAGCCGGACTCATAAGATGCACCATGCCACCTTTTCCCATACGACCATTAAAATTCCTGTTAGTGGTGGAAGCACAAACCTCACCCTCTGCCAGAACACCATTACTCATACCAAGACAGGCTCCACATGTGGGATTAGTTACACAAAAACCGGCATCCATAAATATTTTTAAAAGCCCTTCCTCCATTGCCTGTCCAAATATTTTTGGAGTTGCAGGAGAGACTATCGCCCGGACAAAAGCATTAATTTTTTTTCCTTTAAGTACAGTAGCAGCTACCCTTAAATCTTCAATGCGTCCATTGGTACAAGAACCAATATATACCTGATCAATCTTTAGTTTATCACCTTCAACTTCTTTTACAGGCTTTATTTGATCAGGCTTATACCCAACCGTAATATAAGGTGGTAAATTTGAAACATTATGCTCAATAATATCATCATATAAAGCATCTGCATCAGGAGCATATTGTAAATAATCTTCAAGTGCAGCTTCTTTTGATGAATACTCATCTTTAATAAAATCCCATAAATAGTTTACAGTAGTTATATCGGGAGCACAAATACCACATGTTGCCCCAGCCTCAACAGCCATATTGCAAAGGGTCATTCGCTCTTCCATGCTCATGGAATCTATAACTTCTCCTGAAAATTCAATTACCTTGCCGGTTGCACCATTAACGCCTAATCGCCCTACAATAGAAAGAATAATATCTTTTGCAAAAACTCCAGACTGCAAAACACCTTCAACACGTATCATTATACTTTTTGGATAGTGAAAAGCACACACACCTTTTAATATCCCAACTTCAAGGTCTGTTGTGCCGACACCTGCTCCAAATGCTCCAAATGCTCCATGGGTGCAGGTATGGGAATCTCCCATTATAATGGTATATCCAGGTCTTACGAACCCTTTTTCAGGAAAAAGTGCATGACAAACACCATTCTGGCCTATATCAAAAAAATCAACAACTGTCTTTAAAATGTGAATCAAAAATTTTTTCTGCTATATTTTTTCCCATACGCTCTCCTACGTTACTTTTTTTCTTCTTTATCACCGTCGGTTTCAGCATCAACTGCATCATCTTTCGACTCAGAATATTCAGCTTTAAAATCCTCAACACTTTCCCAGCTTGATGTAATAACTATATTTTTAATCTCAATACCTTTAAGAGAACCTTCAAAATAAGGCATAAGAATCTCTTTAAGGTTCCGTTTAACTTTATTTAATTTATCAAATGTACTAATATTTTTATGGGTCTGGGCACCAAGATAAAAAAGAACTGCATCACGAACTTTAGGATGAATGGCTGGTACAATAGGTTCTTCTTTTTCTTCAGGCAATGCAACTGGACTATCAAGAAGAAACCCTATAATAAGACACATATACATCTCTTTATCAACAGGTCTTTTTTTTGCAAGATTTACAATAACTGGCTTCATCAGTACAAGTTGACCTTCACCCGAATCTTGATCATCTATAGCTCTACCGGCTTTTACTCGCTTCCATGCAATAAGCTTTTCATCAGATGTTTTAAGTTCTAACAATTCACTGGTCATTACGAGTACTTCAAAAAAAAGAGTGGTATCTTTTTCCCAATCTTTTAACTTGTCTGACTTGAGAATTCTCAATAAAAGTTGTTTTTCCTCTACCTCCCACTCTCCCTCAGCCTGTTTTTTCTTACCAGTTACCTTTGTATCCTGCCCGACCTTTCTTTTACTAATTACAAAAGAACCATTTGCCCTGAAAGAAAGAATATAAATAAAACTACGTTCTGTTAAAAACCAGCTACCAATTAAAATATTTACCTTGGACGGCTCATTACTGCATCCTGGTACAATACAAAAGGAGAGTAAAATTACAATAAACAGAGAGGTTATCCTTACCATAACAGGTTTCTTAACTTTAAATTTTGAAGACATCATACCCCCATGCAAATAAAATCACTACGGTTTTCCAAAACAAAATAAAAGGAACCTAACACGTATAAATAAAAGGGTCAACATACAATTAATTATTCTAAAAAACTTGGTACGCGTTCACATATAAAATAAAAAAAGCGACATCCCAATTATAAGGATGTCGCCCGATACTATCATTATTACTTGTAAAAAACTATTTTTAAGTGTGCCTTCAAAGCCTATTTATGAACAACAAGAACCTGTCGTACTACAGCTAGAACATGCACTTCCTCCTTGTGGAACCTCAGCATTAGAGGAGAGTCTAAATCCCATACCTGTAAAATCAATATTTATGGGCGTTGCTTTTTTCATAAAATCTTTGTCCACAACATATTTGTATCCACCAATTTCATATACCTCATCAGTATCGCGGGACTCATCCAGAGCCATCGCCAATGATGGACCACCTCAACCGCCTTCATTCATAAAAATTCTAATAGGAACCGCATCTTTTCCTTTAAAATACTCCTCAATCTGTTGTTGAGCCGATGATGTTATCTCAATCATTTGTAATTCCTTCCGTATTATATTTTAGTAACTTGCCATGACGAATAGTACGCCACAACGAAAAATGAAAGCCCTTGTAATATAACATTTCATTGGAACTTTCATATAAAACCTTTATGCAAACACATCGCAAGTAATCTGATTTCTTGAGTAACTTAACCACTGGTATCATTAATGTCAATACTTATTTCTTATTTCAACCCCCTTAATTATCCAATAAACAAGGTAAAATACTACTGATACTTCTTGTTGACTTACACAAAAAACCCTGTTATTATTCCGATTTCAAATTATTACCGTGATACTTTACATTTAAACTACAAAAAAAGGAAACTATTATGGAGAGAACTTTATCTATTATTAAACCTGATGGTGTTGCAAAAAATATTATCGGAGAAGTTGTAAAACGTTTTGAAAATGCCGGTATCAAGATTATTGCAATGAAAATGATACAAATGTCAAAAAGTGAGGCAGAAGGGTTTTATGCTGTTCATAAAGAACGCCCTTTCTTTGAAAGCTTGACAGGCTTTATGACATCCGGCCCTGTTGTGGTTATGATTCTTGAAGGTGAAAACGTAATTGCAAAAAATCGAGAACTGATGGGAGCAACAAACTTTAAAGATGCTGCCGAAGGAACCATTCGTAAAGATTTTGCCACAGACATAGAAAAGAATGTGGTTCACGGCTCTGACGCACCTGAAACTGCGGCTTTTGAAATTGGTTATTTTTTCAATAATCTGGAAATTACCGGTTAAAAAAATATATAAGCGTTCACAATACCTCATCTTCGCATAAGCAGCTTGTCATATATAGGACAACTATTATATGCCAAGCTGTTTATGCGAATATAAGGCACTTGTGAACACTTACAAATGTGAGATTACCGAAAAATCACATTTTTTGGTCGTGAACGGTTAAAAAAATATGTGCGATTTTAAGACCAAGGTTATCCTTAACAATATCTCTATTGTGCTTGTACGACCTCGATATTCTGAAAATATCGGGGCATCTGTACGTGCAATGTGCAACATGGGCATTAGTAAATTAATCGTTGTTAATCCTGAAGATTTTAATATTGACAAAGTTTCAAAAATGGCAACCCACACATGCTCTGAAACTGTTAATAATATTGTTTTTTTTAACAACCTTAAAGATGCCCTTGCTCCATTTGGGCATGTAGTAGGGACAACTGCAAGACTTGGTAAGGGACGACAAAGGGTAACAATACCAAAAACGATATCAAAAGAGGTGATTTCACTTTCACAAAATAATCAAGTGGCTATTCTTTTTGGATCTGAAAATAAAGGACTTACCAATGATGATCTAAAATATTGCCACAGTCTCGTAAATATACCAACAGCAGATTTTTCATCACTTAATCTGGCTCAGGCTGTAATGATCATCTGTTATGAACTTTTCACAGTTACAAAAGAAATTAAGCAAGACTCTTTTTCTCCACGACTTGCCACAAGGCTGGAGTTAGATGGAATGTATGATCAGCTTGAAAATATTTTAAAATTAATAGACTTTACTAACCCTCAAAACCCAAATTACTGGATAAACCGATTCCATTCATTTTTATCACGACTTCAACTCAGGGCAAAAGAAGTTAGAACGCTACGTGGGTTTTTAACACAAATTGTATGGTTTGGAGAGAATCGTTTTAATAGTGGAAAAACAGAAAATTCTGTAACCGCTCACGAACAAGAAATGTGATTTTTCGGTAATCTCACATTTGTAAGCGTTCACAAGTGCCTTATATTCGCATCCTGTTCATACTGCCCTGAACATACCCATCCAAATCAAGAACAACATAAATAAAACCGATTTCTTTTATTTTTTTAATAATATCTGTCCTGATATTTACCTGCATAATTTTCTGAAAAGAAGAAGCTGAAATTTCAATCCGTGCCACATCTCCATGATACCTGACACGACAATCTTCAAATCCCGCATCTTTTAACACTCTCTCCGCACCGGCAACTTTCACAAGAAGTTTTTCCGAAATATTTGTATAATAAGGTATTCGTGTGGCAAGGCAAGACATAGATGGTTTATTCCATGTTTCAAGCCCCATCTTCTGCGACAGTTTCCTGATTTCAGCTTTTGTTAAACCGGCAGTTATTAAAGGAGCTGTAATATTAAACTCTTCCGCCGCCCTGAAACCCGGTCGATAATCATCAAGATCATCCATATTTGCACCATGTACAATAACAGCTGATTTAACTTTAGCTATGTTGATAACTTTCTCCATTTCCTGAAAAAGATTTTTTTTACATATATAGCAACGTTCATGTGTATTAAGACAAAACTCTTCTAAGGAGAGTTCATTTGAGTTAATTATTATATGTTTCACCCCAATTTTTTTTGCAAGCCGGACAGCATCAGTTCGTTCTTCATTAAAATGTAAGGATGAGTGAGAAGTTACAGCTATTACTTTTTCTTTCAACACTTCATGTGCCACAGCAAGCAAGAATGTACTATCAACCCCACCCGAAAAAGCTACTACCAAACAATCAAACAACCGAAGATTTTTTTTTAAATTCTCTTTTTTTATATATAATTTTTCCATTCTCAGACATATTTCCTTACAAGTGTGCTTATTTTATCTGTTCTATACAACCATTTCTAATTCCTAATTTTTCAAAAAACTCCTTGCAATATTTTTATGACCACGATATTACCGCAACAGATTACAGCAAGTTGTTGTAATCTTGGGATTTATCAAATACAAAGTAACTAATTTAAGTATTAAAGAAACTTAATTAAATTAGGGGGCTCACTCAAAGTAAAATTACAAAACTTTGTAAATTATTTATTTTTTCACTCCCAAAAATTTAATTTATTACTACTTATAAAAAATACTATATAAGAAAAAATCAGATATAGAAAGAGGATTATAATGGCAACAAAGAAAAAAAATAGCAAAAAAAACAACAAGGCAGCAACAAAAAAGAAAAATGTTGCCTCAAAAAAAACAACTAAAAAAAACAAGGTAGCTTCAGTAAGTTCTAAAAAGGCTGAAGAAGAGAAGATTGCTGAAGAAAAAAGGTTAGCTGAGGAGAAAGC